>CAVCCL010000001.1:0-2623 GCA_963600665.1 Bifidobacterium catenulatum
CTCTCAAAGGGACAGAGTGCGGTTTCCTCATCCAGAACATTTGAATATGTGGCAAATGAGAAGGGCAAGAAGGCTATCCTCCTTGCGATGGACGATCTTGAGGACAGACAGAAGAGTATAGAGTTCTCAGGTTGGATATACGATCTGGAGTACGAGCAGTTCAACAGGGATGATGTTGTACAGGTCATCTGTACAGGCCCTAGATGCTACGACCACAAGGTGAGATGCCTGCTGGCTGGTATCCCTGAGGAGAAGATACTCACAAATCTCAGTGAGGTTGCAGCGGCAGATGATGTGACTATAGATGGTGTTGACAGAATATACATCCTGTATGACTGTGAGAACTACGGAATGTCATGCGAGATGAAGAAGAAGATAATCAAGAGACTGGAGGGTGACAAATAATGAAGATTGAGATTTTATATCCGGAAATATGTACACTCTACGGTGACAAGGGAAATACAATGTATCTGCAGAAATGTCTGCCTGATGCAGAATTTGTGACAACAGGACTTAATGAGAAACCTCTCTTTCTGAGAGAGAACATTGATATGGTATATATGTGCTCCATGAGTGAGAAGAGCCAGGAACTCGTGCTTGACAGACTTATGCAGTACAAGGACGAGATCGCAGCATGCATGAAGGATGGCAAGGCTCTTTTCCTTCTGGTTGGCAATTCGATGGAGCTCCTCGGTGATTATATCAAGAGAGAGGATGGAACTAGAGTTACAGGACTTGGAGTTGTCCCTGGAATGTATTCAGTCCGTCAGGCTCCGAATCGTTTCAACACGCTCATCAAGGCGAAGTTCAACGATATGACACTCATCGGTTATACGAGTCGATTTGCCCACACCTATGGGATACCTGATGATATGGCATTCTGCAAGGTGGAGATCGGACAGGGCAGCAATCCTGATACCATGAATGAGGGAATCTGTAAGAACAGAGTAATTGCGACATACATTCATGGACCACTGCTCATTCAGAATCCTGATTTTGTACATTATCTGTTGGAAAAACTGGACACTCCTATGAAGGAGATACCATTTGAGGCAGCTATGAGAAAGGCATATGATGTGAAGCTGGCTGAGTACGGCAAGCCTGATCTGGAGCTGTCATAACAGTAAAATTTATGATGATAAGTATAACCCTGGTGGCTGTGTGCTACCGGGGTTTTATTTGTATTAAAGTGTATGGAATTATCCAATTTGTATAGTTATGTAAACCTATTGAAAAAACAAGAGGTAATATGTCACAATACATACATTGCCGCCCCTAGACAGGCAAGGAAAGGGGGAGTGTGCAGTGTTAAAAATTATATTTTCCTTTATAGTTTCCATTGTGGCAAGTATAGTAGCCTACTATATTTGTAAGTGGTTGGATGGAGATGAGTAAGTGGCAATCAACCCAGGAAATACGTCGTCCTAGTTAAAAGACGGAGAAAACCCCAGTAGCGCCAACTACTGGGGTTTTCGCTATGCTTTTGGGAAAGCATGTGTTAAAATTTATATTTTCCTTATTTGCGAATATTATATCATATGATTTATGCCTTCGCAATATTCATTTTCCCTGCGATAATAAGCAATAGATTCATCAAGAATACAAGCACAAAACTATCCAATTTTCATAGTTATGTAAACCTGTTGAAAGGCAAAAGATAATTGCAAGTGGCTGGATGGAAATAAGTAAGTGGCAATCAGCCCAGGAAGTACGTCGTCCTAGTTAAAAGACGGAGAAAACCCCAGTAGGGCAAACTACTGGGGTTTTCTCTGTACTGGGTTAGTACATCTTGAAATTATTAGTATCTTTGTCTGCCGACATTATATCATATGATTTCAACCTCCGCAATATTCTTTCCTTCACATCTTAATGTTTTTTCAGATGTATCCATCCCTGCAAAAGTAGTATAATGACATCATGAGACAAAAAAGTGCAGTGTGAAGCGGCATTTGTTTTCAGAAAATGGGGTATATTATTCATAAAAACAAATGAAAAGACAACGTGAAAGGAGTGGGTTACATGTTAAAGGATTGGAACAGGCCGGAGCGCCCATCGGATGAGGAGATAGATACGCGGTTAAAGATCGCCAGAGAAAATCTGACACGCAATCAGATCAAGGTCAAGGAGGGCAAGATTCCTGTATTTGTAATACTTGAGGGCTGGGGTGCCGCAGGCAAGGGAAGTCTTGTCGGAAGGATCATCAAGAATATGGATCCAAGATTTTTCAAGGTTGAGTCGGTGAAGTATTCCACGGATGATGAGAAGAGAAGGCCATTCCTGTACAAGTATTTTACAAGAATACCGGAGCAGGGAGAATTTGTATTCCTGGATGGCGGATGGATGCGGGATATCGTAGGAGGCAGGATGTCCGGGGAGCTGTCGGATAAGGAATACAGGAAAAGAGTGGACAGCACTAAGAGATTTGAGAGAAGCCTTGCAGATAACGGCTACCTCGTTATGAAGTTCTTCCTCCATATCGATGAGCATGAGCAGAAGAAGAGACTTGAGGCACTTTTGGCAGATGACACGACAAAGTGGAGAGTGTCAAAGCATGATCTGAAGCAGAACAAGAAATATGATAAGAATCTTGAAGCATTCGACAGCTTTATGTATGACACAAACC
>CAVCCL010000002.1:0-8700 GCA_963600665.1 Bifidobacterium catenulatum
CATATACTAATATAATTATAAAAGAGTATGTAAATGTGGGGCGTGCGTCATGCTCACACATAACAAATACGGATTATAATGCATTTTCATGCTTAGGATTGGAATACACAGATTGATGAAAAAGATAACGTTTATACATATATCCGATGTGCTGCTCGGCGCGCTGCCTGACAGGGAGTGTGCATGGAGCGGCGAGAGGAAAAAAGAAATATACAGGACATTTGAGAATGTGGTGGCACGGGCAGGGGAGCTTGACGTGGATTTTCTTCTGGTTGCAGGAAATCTGTTTGACCATCAGCCATCTGGGGAAGAGCTTGCATGGCTGGATGAGATATTTGGAAGCTTAAAGAATACAGTGGTCATATATGCTGCCGGGTTTCAGGATAATCTGGGCGGTGATGCGCCGCTGCTTGGCTACAGCTTCAGATCCCGTGTGTGCGTGATCGGAAGCCCCGGAATAAGACAGATTGGAGACAAACAGACTGGAGACATGGGGTACACAGCGGTCAGGGATGAGCAGGCGACCATGGCGCTGGATCATATTCATTTCCCGGATAAGGGAGTCGACATATACGGTGTGAGCTATTTCGACCGCAAGCTGGATGCCAGGGTGGTGGATGATGCGGAACCTCTGGATGCGGATGTGCAGAATCTGCTGATTGCGTGCGGCGGCGACCGGAGGAGGATGCCGGTTGACTGGAACAGGCTGCGCACCAGTGGATTTGACTATATAGCATTTGGCGGTCACCAGAAGTACCAGATGAAGGTGCCGGGCAAGGCTTGTTATTCAGGAAGTCCGGAGGCCGTATCGTGTGAGTCCACGGGAGCGCATGGGTATATTTATGGAGAAATATCTGACGGAGTGGCTTCGACTAAGTTCGTGCCCGCGGCGGTCAGAGAGTACAAAAGAATCGATTATCCGGTGGATAACAATACAAAGGACGGTGCTCTGGCGGAGGCTGTTCTGGAAATACTGGATCATGAGGGCCGTGACAATATATATACTATCTGCTTGAACCGTATGGCGGGCTGTGAGAAGAACTTTGATATATCATCCATGTTGAAGGATTACAGAATCCTGGCGGTGGAAGGTGAGAGATTTGAACGCTCGGATTACAGTGAATACGCCAGAGCCAACAAAAATACAGAATTTGGCAGATTGCTCGATAAACTGAATGTTGCCGATCTTGAAAGCAGAGACGGAACAAAACTTGCGGTCGACATGATGATAGAGGTGTCGGGGCTGTATGCAAAATCGGGCAGAAAAATGGGCAGGGAGCTTTATCACGATACACTGAGACAGGTCAGACAGATACTTAGGATGAAATGTCAGACATACGAGGCAGACGCTGCGGTCAGGGAATATATGAGCTTGCAAAATGACTACGAGGTCAGCCCTGATGTTCTGGGTGAACTTAACTCGGTGTGGGCACAGGAGCGGAAAAGCGAACTTGAGATCACGACGCTCAGACGTCATCTGGAGGAGCTTCCTAAGGAGTACAGACGAAGCTGGATAAGGACTGGAGTAAGAACAGCACTTGTACCGCTCATGGTACTTGGGATATTGTCGATAGTTATAATGTATGCATTGGTCGCACGGGGAGACAATATTCTTCCGGATGGAAGACTTGTGTATGCGATGCTCTTCGCTGTCGGAGCTGCGGGACTTGCATACTATATTGGATATGCGTTGTCAAAATACTGGGGACTCAGGAAGAAGAGTGGAAGAAAGAGATTGACAGCGGAGCTAGAGGAAGGCAGGGCGGAACTTGATAAGCTTTGTGCACAGCGGGATGAGATACACAGCCGCAGGACCGGGCTGCAAAGCCTTGACGGACGAAGAAGAGATATATACGAAAAACTCACACACCGGGAGAAGCTTCTTGATGAAAAGCTTCAGGAGATCCGGGTTATGAGATGTGCGATAGATGAGCTGGATGGACTTTCATCATGACAGATGGGTCTGTTCAGCTTTTACTATGTGTTTTTCATTGTGGAATGTCATTATGGCAACAACCTGTATGGATCCCAGGATCAGGAGAAAACCGATCAGATCCATGCGGGTGAACCGGGTTCCCAGAAAGATCCACGTCAGCAGGGCACTTGACACGGGCTCAACTGTGACGAAAAGACTCGCCTTCACGCTTCCGAGGATGCTGATGCCGAGACCGTATATTGTAAATGGGATGAGGGAGCCCACAATGGCTACCGCAAGTGAGGCTGCGATTATTCTTCCATCCATGTGAGGCAGTGAGAATGTTTTCGTGACCAGCGCAAGGAAAATGGAGGCTATGAGTGATGACCAGCCTATGATATTTACCAGACCATATTCATTGTAGAGCTTCTGGGGGTAAAGACAGTATATAGTGAAACATACCGCTGAGGTGAGTCCCCAGATGAGCGCCGGCCTGGATATGGCAAGGGAATTCAGGCTGCCGTGTGTGGCGATCAGAAAGATTCCTGCAAATGCACATACGACTGAGGCGGCTTCATATATATGAGGTCTCTTGTGCATGAATATTGTTGTGTACAACAGCAGCATGATTATGTATGTGAACTGGATCACTGTGCCGGTTGCGGCGTTGGAATGTTCGATGGAAGCGAAGTATGTGAACTGCACTCCCATGACACCTGAGAGTGCAAAGAACAGCATAGATATGACACTTTTAGGCTTTGACCATATGGTCAAAGCCCTTTTATCTCTCTTTACGGCGGCGATGACAAGCAGTACGACACCGGATATAAACTGTCTGATTATAGAAAGCTGTGTGGCATTTACATCTGACGACTGGAACACATATTGTCCAAGGACTCCGCTTATGCCCCACATGATTCCGCATGACAGAACCAGTATGATTCCGAATCTCTGTGAATGGTTGATCTGTTTTTCTGACATAACACCGCCTCTTCTCTTGTTAAAAGTGACATCATTTTACCACCGATATTTCTTATTTTCAATTATTATTTAAACAAGGTGCCTTGGTGTCAAATGAAGGGTTGAATGCATAGAAATTCTTGTGGTCGAGGGTATCTTTTACAGCCTCAAGGCATTCGCCAAATCTCTGGAAGTGCACGATCTCCCTCTCGCGCAGGAATTTGATAGGCTCATATACGTCCGGGTGATCCTTGCACAGTCTGAGGATGTTGTCGTAGGTCGACCTGGCTTTCTGCTCAGCGGCCATATCCTCAAAAAGATCTGTTATGGCGTCGCCCTTGCACTGGAATTCGCAGGCGTTAAATGGAATTCCTCCTGCCGCCTGGGGCCAGATGCCGATGGTGTGGTCGATATAATATTTGTCAAATCCCGATGCCTTGATCTCCTCAATGCTCAGATCCCTTGTGAGCTGGTAAATGATGGTCGCAACCATCTCGAGATGGGCAAGTTCCTCGGTGCCGATGTCGGTCAGAGCCGCCTTGACCTTCTTGTCAGGCATGGAATATCTCTGCGACAGGTATCTCATGGAGGCACCCATTTCACCGTCCGGACCGCCGTATTGACTGATTATGCCCTGAGCCAGCTTTGCGTTGGTTTCCTTTATATTTATAGGAAATTGTAATCTTTTCTCATAAACCCACATTAGCAGTTACACTCTCCTTCCCATGGCCAAGGGTCATTGACCCAGTTGAAATAGTTGTTGTCAGTGACCTGATATTTGTTCAGCGGCCCATACATGTTCACGTAATCGTTTATAGCCTGGGTGCGCATGCTCTGATAGTTGTCATAGCTCGAAAGCGCCTTGGTGCAGTCGGGATGAAGGTCGAGATAGAGCGCAATATCGTCAAGTGCAAAAGAGACCTCTGTGATAAAGCGCAGAAGTTGTTTTTTGTTCATTTTATTCATGGCTATTTCCCCCTTACCCCGCAGAATATCAGATTGAGATCCTTGAACATGGTGCCCTCTATCAGTCCACATTTTGCATCGTACAGATTTTCAAAGGGCTGTTCGGGGATATAAGCCATTCCGAGCGGCCTGCCGGTTCTCGCTGAAGTGGCAGTGCCGGAGTCGCAGGAGTGTGGCTTGGAGCCGGATGAGGCGGTATATTTAACAGAGGTTCCCTGGTTATAGTAGCATCGATTCTGGCCGTTGCGGCTGCAGTTCCTGTTTTGTTCCACTATAAAAGCCTCCATACATAAGTTTTCTCTGTATAAACTATGCCGGAGGCTTAAATATGTTACTGTATTTTGTCGTGTGTTAGATACCCTTCATGGAGAGCTGTATACGTTTCTTGGCGAGGTCTATGCCGATGACCTTTACCTGGACAATGTCGCCGACGCTCACCACGTCAAGAGGATGCTTTATGAATTTGTCGGACATCTCTGAGATGTGGACAAGTCCGTCCTGATGAACACCTATATCCACAAATGCACCGAAGTCGATCACGTTTCTGACGGTTCCCTTGAGTATCATTCCCTCTGTCAGATCCTTCATCTCAAGGACATCTCCTCTGAGGATCGGCTTTGGCATCTCGTCACGGGGATCACGGGCAGGCTTTTCAAGCTCCTTTATGATGTCGTTGAGAGTTATTGTTCCTGTTCCCAGCTCCTCTGCGAGCTTTTTGATGTTGCCGGCGGCTTTTGACAGCTCCTTGAGCCTGCCGGATGCAATGTCATCGGTTGTGTATCCGATGTGGCTCAGGAGGGCAGTGGCTATATCATAACTCTCAGGATGTACAGATGTGGCATCCAGAGGATTTGAGCCGCCGCTTATCCTCATGAAACCTGCGCACTGTTCAAATGCCTTAGGTCCGAGCTTGGCAACCTTGAGGAGTTCCTTTCTGGTGTTGAAGCGTCCATTTGCCTCCCTGTAATCCACGATATTCTTGGCCAGCGTCTTGTTTATTCCGGAAATGTGCTCCATGAGTGGGGCAGAAGCGGTATTGAGGTCGACGCCGACTTTATTTACAGAATCCTCAACGACTGCGTCCAGGGCTTCTGTCAGCTTCTTCTGGTTCATATCGTGCTGATACTGACCGACTCCGATAGCCTTTGGGTCGATCTTGACCAACTCTGCCAGAGGATCCTGTACTCTTCTGGCGATGGAAGCCGCACTTCTCTGACCAACATCAAAATGAGGAAATTCCTCGGTTGCAAGCTTGCTGGCGGAGTAGACAGAAGCTCCTGCCTCGTTGGTTATCACGTACTGTACAGGTGTGTCAAGTTCGCTGATGAGCTCTGCGATCACCATCTCTGACTCTCTGGATGCCGTACCGTTTCCCACGGATATGAGAGTTATGCCGTACTTCTTTATAAGAGCCTTCACAGTCTTTTTAGCCTCTGCGACCTTCTTCTGAGGTGCCGTTGGGAATATGACAACGGTGTCGAGAACCTTTCCGGTCGGATCCACAACTGCGAGCTTACAGCCGGTTCTGAACGCCGGATCCCAGCCGAGCACGGTCTGTCCTGCGATAGGAGGCTGCATGAGAAGCTGCTGCAGATTCGATGCAAATACCTTGATGGCGCCGTCCTCAGCAGTCTCGGTGAGAGCGTTTCTGATCTCCCTCTCGATGGCAGGGGCTATGAGCCTGTCGTAGCTGTCTGCGATCACGTCTGAAAGTATCTGTTCGGTCTCAGGATTGTCCCTGACTATGATCTGTTTTTTCAGATATGATATTATGTCGTTGACGGGTGCCTCGATCTTTACTGTGATGAACTTTTCCTTTTCACCGCGGTTAACGGCGAGGGTTCTGTATCCGGTCATCTTGGATACAGGGGTGGAGAAGTCGTAGTACATCTCGTATACGGATTCAGCCTCCGGGTCCTTTGCTGTTGTTCTCAGCACACCGTGTCTGGTGGTGAGGTCTCTTATGTGAGTCCTGTAATCGGCGGTGTCAGATATATTTTCAGCGATTATATCCATTGCGCCTGCGATGGCTTCGCTGGTGTCTGCAACGCCCTTCTCCTCAGACACATAAGCTTCAGCTTCCTTGACTATCGGAGTTCTGGTCATCTGCAGCATGATGATGTTTGCAAGCCCCTCCAGCCCTTTGTCCTTGGCGATGGTTGCCCTTGTCTTTCGCTTAGGCCTGTATGGTCTGTAGAGATCGTCGACCAGAACCATGGTCTCGGCCTTCTCAATGTCCGCCCTGAGCTGATCTGTAAGTTTTCCCTGCTCCTCTATACTTGCGATGACCTGAGCCTTTTTGTCCTCGAGATTTCTAAGGTATACAAGTCTTTCGTGAAGAAGACGAAGCTGTTCGTCGTTGAGGGAGCCGGTGGCTTCCTTTCTATATCTGGCGATGAATGGAATTGTGTTGCCCTCATCGATGAGTTTTACCGCTGCTTCAACCTGGCTGTCACGACAGCCTATTTCCTGAGCAATTTTCTTGATTATGTCCATGTATATACTCCTTTTGTAAAGTGTGATGTGCAAAGTAAAAAATATTTCATTGTAAATGTAAAATTTAATAGAAGCACATTTGTTAAGTATATAAAAAATGGATAGATTATTCAAGGCTGCTATGTTATACTTTGTGTAGTTTGGGATGTACTGAAAGGGATAAGAAGATGACTGACATGACACTGGGAAAAGGCGTTGATGATATGGTTGGACCGGATGTACAGGTTTCAGAACGCATACAGCAGGCTATGGATATGGCAAAAGCATTTCATGAAGGGCAGATGCGCCGGGGAAATGGCGGTATGATGCCTTATTATGATGAGCATATACTTGGCGTGTACAATATCCTGAGAGAAGAGTGCGGGATAACCGACGAGGATATCCTCATAACTGCACTTCTTCACGACACGGTTGAAGATACAGAATGTACACTTGACGATATAGAGAGTGCATTTGGTGCGGACATACGCGAGCAGGTGAGACTTCTGACCAGGATACAGGGCGAACCGTTTTCCGTATATGCTAGGAGATTGTTTTCCCAGGGCTCGTACCAGACGGTGATCGTGAAGCTTGCGGACAGGCTTCACAATCTCAGAACAATAGTTTACATGCCTGATGTGAGGTGGATACAGAAGAAGATAAAGCAGTCTTATACAGACATTCTCAATCCCCTTCCCGAGGCTATGCGGAGAATAGACGGAAGATATAATGAACAGATATATATGCTCGCAGATAAGATAGAAGAGCAGATACTGGAAGTGCAGAGAGCGCTGAACCTGAAACATTCATGATAGATTGTATCATGGATGAAGCTGGGACAGCGCTCTTTATTTTTATTATTATACTGTCTAATAGAAAATTTTTGTCTCGTCGATGATCGTATATACGTTGTCCGAGTAGTCAAGCATTATCACGTTGCAGTTCTGCTGCAGCCCGCCTGACCAGAACTCCTCGAGCGGATGCTTTTTCACATGCATCATCATTGCTTTGTTTATCGCACCGTGGGCAACGATCATGATCCTTGAATATTTTGAGGAGAGTGGCTCCACATACTCAGTCATGAATCTGGCCGCCCGCTGGCAGAGTTCCTCAAATGATTCACCGTTCCCAACCGGGTGATAGAGCTCAGGATGCTTGAAGAAATACTGAAAATCCTGACCTCCGTCTGCCAGAAGTTCTGACATATTCTGCCCTTCCCAGTCGCCAAAGCACATTTCCTTTATGAGGTCATTCTTCACAATTGGAATGTCCCTGCCGCCGACAATGAGGCTGGCTGTCTCGTAAGCCCTCTTAAGCGGACTGGAAAACACCATATCAAAGTGTGTGCCTCTCAGATTTTCTCCTGTGATCCTGGCGAGCTCCCGGCCCTTGTCGCTGAGCTCAATGTCAGTCCGGCCCTGAAGCAGCTTCTTTTTATTCCATACGGTCTCACCGTGTCTTACAATATAAATCTCCATGTGTACAGTCCTCCAAAATCAAATGTCCTCGATCTGCCAGTCGATAGGCTCGACTCCGTTTGCAACAAGGAAATCGTTGGTCTTGCTGAACGGCTTGCTTCCCCAGAACCCCCTGTATACAGACAGTGGACTTGGGTGCGCGGACTTCAGGATCAGGTGGTGTGGGTTGTTCAGGAATGCGGCCTTCTTCTGGGCGTATGCACCCCACAGGATGAACACGATAGGTCTGTCCTGCTCATTCAGGATCCTGATCGCTGCATCGGTAAACTGTTCCCAGCCCTTTCCCTGATGGGAACCGGCTCTGTGAGCCTGAACGGTCAGCACGGCATTGAGCATGAGGACTCCCTGGTCGGCCCACTTCTCAAGATATCCGTTATTGGGGATCTTACATCCCAGATCATCGTGAAGCTCCTGATATATGTTGACGAGCGATGGTGGTATGGTGACACCTGGTTTCACACTGAAACTCAGACCGTGTGCCTGCCCCGGCTCGTGATATGGATCCTGACCGATTATCACACATTTTACATGGGATAACGGCGTTGTGTGAAATGCGTTGAATATATCATCGGCTGGTGGGTAGACAGTTTCCGTTGCGTATGCCTGTCCCACAAAATCAAACAGCTTTTTATAGTAAGGTTTCTTATATTCAGGCTTAAGATATTCAGCCCAGTCATTTGTTATTGCTGGCATATTGATACTCCTTTTTGTATACAAATATAATGATCCGAAACACAGTTATTTTATCACGGGCGGGGTGCAAAGTAAAATAAACTAATTCAAGTTTTAAGTTGTAAGAAGCAATATCACATGATATACTTACCATATCTGAGAATTGATAAAGGCTTATAGAAAGGAGCATATGAGTATGGAGAAAGCATATAAGACTATGAAGCAGGTTGGAGC
>CAVCCL010000003.1:0-3893 GCA_963600665.1 Bifidobacterium catenulatum
ATCCTTATCTACCGTTACAGGTGCCTCTTCCGGCTTTTTAACCTGTTTTGCATCCGCTGCAGGCTTTGCCGGAGCCTCTGCTGCCTTTACAGGAGCCGGAGTCTCTGAAACCAGCTTGCCACAACATGCTGCATTGATACATCCTGCACATGAATCCGGTCTGCATGCTGCCGGAATCTCCTCACCATTTGCCAGTGCTGCTGCCGCCTTCTTTGCATTTCTCTTGTTGATAAATGCTATGATGAATGCAAGCACGAAGAATGCACCAGGTGCAAGTACAAATATCGTTATAGGTGTGTACAGACTGAGTGCATTGCCAATACCCTTGACAATTCCCGATGAGCTCTGAAGTACATTGCCGTCTCCAAGGATCTGAACTCCAAATACACAGCCCTTTCCTACAAGCTCTCTGAACATTCCTATAAGTGTAAGTCCAACTGTAAATCCAAGGCCCATTCCAAGTCCATCGAATATGGATGGAAGTACCTTGTTCTTGGAAGCATATGCCTCAGCACGTCCAAGGATGATACAGTTAACAACTATAAGTGGTATATACAGTCCAAGGCTGCTGTTGAGTGATGGCAGGTACGCCTGCAGCAGGAACTGTATGATCGTTACAAATGAAGCTATGATAACTATAAATGATGGTATTCTGACCTTATCAGGTATGACCTTTCTGAGTGCTGAGATCATGAAGTTGCTGAGCACCAGTATACATGTGGTCGTAAGTCCCATTCCTGCGCCATTGATGGCTGATGATGTGACCGCAAGTGTCGGACACATTCCAAGCATCTGTACGAAGGTTGGGTTCTCTTTCACAATACCGTTATATAAACGCTCTGTACATTTTCCCATTACTTGTCACCTCCGTTCGATGCTGCCGATGAATCTGCAGCTCCGCCATTTATGGACTTCACATACTCAAGTCCCGCATTCACCGCATTGGTAACCGCATTGGTTGTGATGGTAGCGCCTGACAGGGCATCTATCTCCTCGTCCACTGTGGCACCTGACTTGGTGTACTGGAACTTCTCAACATTCTTGCCGGCGAACTGCGACTTGAAGCTGTCTGTGTCAGCCTCCATACCAAGTCCCGCTGTCTCTGAAAGCGACAGGAACGAGATTCCATTTGTCGTTCCATCCGCTCTGACTCCCATGGCAAGCTGAAGGTCTCCGCTGTACGCCTCATGTGATGTGACAGTCACAACATATCCAAGCACTGAGCCGTCGCTGCCCTTTGCTTCCACTATCTCATCTATATCTGCGTTATATCCGGCATCCGACAGAACCTTTGCAGCCGCATCGACATCAAAGTCAGCGTAGCTGTCAAATGAATCAGCATCATCGAATACAGCCTTGTACGCCTCTTCCTTTGCCTTCTGCTCTGTAACCGCTATAGGCTCCTTGGTGATCTTATATACATATGCCAGTGCAAATCCGGCTATGACCGTGATTATCATGATGGCTATAGTCGCAATAACTATAGACTTTGTGTCCATCTTGGACTTTGTTCCGGCTGTGTCTCCCTGGGCTGCAAGCTCTGCGCCCTCTCCGAAACTCTTCGGCTGTGTCCATCTCTCGATGAGTGGCACAAGCAGGTTGGAGAATATGATCGCATAGGATACACCCTCTGCCGAACCGCCATATATTCTGAAACAGAATGTGAGTATACCAAGTATCACACCGAACACAACCTTACCTGCAGGTGTGATAGGTGATGTAACGTAGTCAGTTGCCATGAAGAATGCTCCAAGCATCAGACCACCGCCGCACAGGTGTGCTGCGAGGAATGTAAGGTCAAAACCTCTACCCGATGCAACCGCATATATCATGATGAGCACCGCAAATGTTCCTATATATGTAAGTGGTATAACCGGCTTTATAACTCTTCTGATCAGAAGATAAGCCGCACCCACAAGTAAACATACAACTGAGGTCTCACCTATGGTTCCCGGTATGTTTCCGAGGAACATGTGGAGCACATTTACATTTGCCAGATCTCCTGTGTTCTTGAGGACCGCAAGAGGTGTAGCTGTTGTCACTCCATCATATGAGAAGGATGTCATTCTTCCCGCAAATGATATGAGCAGGAAACATCTTGCGCCCAGCGCCGGGTTCATGAAGTTGAATCCCAGTCCGCCAAAGAGCTGCTTTACTATGATGATGGCAAATGCACTTCCGAGTATCGCCATCCACACCGGTACATCCGGTGAGAGGTTCAGTGCAAGCAGGAGTCCTGTAACTACTGCACTGAGATCGTTTATTGTTACTTTTCTGTTCATCATCTTCTGGTACAGCCACTCAAACAGCACGCACGAAACCACGCATGTGAGTATGAGTATCATGGCATTCAGTTCGAAGTTGATGATTCCAAATATGGTTGCCGGAAGCAAAGCAATGATCACATCCAGCATAATGCTCTGTGTACTTCGTTTATCTCTGACATGTGGAGATGACGAAATCTTAAATGTATTATCCAATGTGTGCACCTCCTACTTCTTTTTATTCGCGATGATGGATTTTCTTGTTCCTGCAATGGTCTGCGTCAGATGTCTCTTGGCTGGACATACATATGAACAGCATCCACACTCACAACACTCCATTCCGTTATGAGCAAGGAAGCCCTCTGTGTCACCGTGCTCGGCAAGTGAGGCAAGCAGTGAAGGAACTACACGTCCCGGACACACGTCAACGCAGCGACCGCACCTTATACAGTTGCTAGGTTCAAGGTCTGCCACCTCGTCATGTGTCATACACAGCAGTGCTGACACTCCCTTGGTTGCAGGAACGTCCAGTGAGAAAAGTGCCTTTCCCATCATAGGACCGCCTGAGATAACCTTCTCAGGAACCACTCCGTCCTTGAAACCTCCCGCAGCCTCTATGAGCTCCTGACAGTTAGTTCCTGTCCTCACCATAAGGTTGCATGGATTCTCTATGGCATCACCTGTGATGGTGACTATCCTCGTGTAGAGTGGTCTTCCCTCTATGACTGCCTCATATATGGACACGATGGTGTCAACATTGTGAACTATACATCCGGCATCCGCAGGAAGCATCTTGGAGTTGACATATCTTCCGGTGTTCGCATATATAAGCTGACGCTCAGCACCCTGTGGGTACTTGGTCTTCATCACATGGACTTCGATCTTGTCATTGTCCTTTACTTTATCTCTGAGAAGTGCAATGGCCTCAGGCTTATTATCCTCTATGGCTATGATTCCCTTTGCATGGTCAAACAGGTTGATACATATCTCAAGTCCCAGTATCAGCTTGTCCGGCTCCTCCATCATCCTTCTGTAATCCGATGTGAGATAAGGCTCACACTCAGCACCATTTACTATTATGTAGTCTATCGCATCCTCGTTCTTCGGGGACAGCTTGACATTTGCAGGGAAACCGGCACCGCCCATTCCCACTATTCCGGCCTCCTTGATGATCTCCTTCACATCCTCTCTGTACAGAGTGGACAGATCCTTTACATTTGCTGCAAAGTCTATCTCCTCAAACAGACCGTCATTCTCTACAACTATCGATTCAACCTTTGATCCACCAGGCACATATCTCGGCTCGATGGCCTTGACCTTTCCCGATATGGATGAATGTATATTCGCTGACACAAATCCACTGGCCTCCGCTATCTTCTGGCCAACCAGGACTCTGTCGCCCCTCTTCACTATAGGTGTGGCCGGTGCTCCGATATGCTGACTCAGCGGATACACACAGTCACCTTTTGGAAGGTATTCTCTGACAGGCTTTTCCATTGACAATTCTTTGCCTTCATATGGATGAATTCCGCCCAGAAATGTTAACAAACCCATGTTCTACCTCTTTTCCTTGTATATTTTTTATTAAAAAAATCTCCCTATATAATAACGCTTTAAGCCCTCAAAAAC
>CAVCCL010000004.1:0-4072 GCA_963600665.1 Bifidobacterium catenulatum
GTATACGGAACAGCTCAGCCTCGGAATAATCATTGACTATATCCTTTGCAGTCTTTGTCTGCCTGTTGTCCATCCTCATATCCAGTGGAGCATCAACTCGATATGTGAATCCTCTATCCGCATTATCGAGTTGATATGAAGACACTCCCAGATCAAGGAGTATCCCGTCCACCTTCTGTATGTTCAGTTCATCCAATATTCTTCTGAAATTCTGGTAATTATCCCTGACTATGGTCACCTTATCCCCATACGGCTCAAGTCTCTTCGACGCTGCAGCTATGGCATCCTCATCCTGGTCGATACCTATAAGCCTGCCGCCCTCACCAAGCCTCTTCACAATCTGCTCTGAGTGTCCGGCTCCCCCTAATGTGCCATCCACATAGATGCCATCCGGCTTGATATTCAGGTTGTCGATGGTCTCCTCAAGCAAGACCGACTTGTGCGCAAATTCCATAATCAATTACCATTCTCTTCTAAAAACTAAAGTCAAGTGCATCAAGCTCATCTGCAAGCTCGTCCATGCTGGCCTGATTATCACTCATGTTCTCAGGTCCATCCCACTCTTCCTTGCTCCAGATCTCTGCTTTCTCACCGTTACCGATGACATACACATCCTTGTCTATATGTGCATATTCTCTCTGCTTCGGAGAGAGAAGTATTCTTCCCTGTGCATCCGGCTCACACTTGACCGCTCCGGCAAGGAAGCCTCTCTTGAAGGCTCTGGCCGTTCTGTTGGTCATAGGAAGCTTGTTCAGCTTCTCAACGAATTCCTCCCACTCTGTCATTCCATATACATAGAGACAGCAGTCTATTCCTTTGGTTACCATGAATGACTCCCCGAGTTCCGAACGAAGTTTTAATGGCATGATCAGTCTTCCTTTTGCATCAAGCTTATGTTCATATTCACCTGATAAGCATCTGGACATCCCGATCTCCTCCTTTCGTATAACTCTGGTTTAATCACCACTTTCCACCACTTAGTTGCACAGTAATGCCACTTGTAACCACTATTCTATACTATAGCCCCCAAAATTGCAACCCTGTTATATGAAAAAAGTGTGTGCAAATACGCAAAAAAGCCTGTAGATCTAACAGTTTTCACTGTCAAACCTACAGGCTTTTTGTGGTGGGGACAAATCCCATATTTTTTCTATTCTGTGGGGATATTAACCACGATGTGGTTATTTATCCACGCGTTATCTATTTCTCTGTGTCATCATCTGAGCCTTGCCGATCAGCTTTCTGGTCCGCATCTGCTGCCTCTTCTGTTGCATCTGATGCATTTTCACCACCTGGCTCCACTTCCGCTTCATCTGGTGTCGTTTCACCACCTGGCTCCACTTCTGTTTCAGCGTCACCACTCATCTCCACTGCCGGCCAGCCTTTCCTGGCACATCTTACATAATTTATGACAATCAGTACCACGGCAGTTACAAAGCAGACAAGCGCAAGCGCCTGGGATACCTTGATCCCTGTATTGCCGATCATCAGGGAATCACTTCTGAGACCTTCGATGATAAATCTTCCAAGTCCGTATCCGCCCACATATATAAGAGCGAACTCTCCTTTGAATTTCTTGTGCTTTCTATATATAAATAAGAACACAAGCAGCATAAGATTCCACAGGGACTCATACAGGAATGTCGGGTGGACTGTTATGCAGTCCATACCATCTATATTCACCACATTGTCCAGCATCTTCTGTGTGATGACCCCGGTTCTCTCCAGATAGTCAAGATTGCCCTCTGATCTGTAGTAATCAAGAGGGATCGCCATGGCCATCTTACTGTTCGTATATGCGCCAAATGCTTCTCTGTTGAAGAAGTTACCAAACCTTCCAAGTATCTGTCCGATCAGTATTCCGAATGTGGCTGTATCCGCCATGAGCACGAAGCTTACTTTTCTCACCTTGCAGAAGATTACCGCCGTGATAACGCCCGCGATGATTCCGCCGTATATGGCAAGTCCGCCGCCTCTGATATTCAGCATGGCTTTGAGTGTAGCTCCCACATCCCCCTGCACTACATACTGGTCAAGTCTGAACAGAATATAGTAAAGTCTTGCTCCAAGTATGGCAGGGATGATAAGTATAAGTATGAAATCCAGATACATTTCAGGATTCTGTTTTGTTCTCTTTGCCTCGTTGGTGACAAGTACATATGCCAGCAGGAATCCTATCATGATGATGATCCCGTAGAATCTCACCTCAAAGCTTCCTATATTGATGTGGTCACCTATGTTTCTGAGGGTTATCCCAAGATTTGGAAAGAATATGCTTCTAAAATATTCTGATATCTGAGACATATCGTTACATCCTCCTAGATTCCTTTACACGTTGAACTTGAAGAGTATAACATCTCCATCCTCAACCACATACTCCTTGCCTTCCTGTCTTACAAGGCCTTTCTCCTTAGCTGCAAGCATGCTTCCGCAGTCCATGAGATCTTTGTAGCTGACAACCTCCGCCTTGATAAATCCTCTCTCGAAATCTGAGTGGATCTTACCGGCTGCTCCAGGTGCCTTTGTTCCCTTCTTGATGGTCCATGCCCTTGACTCTGTCTCCCCGGCTGTCAGATAACTGATGAGACCGAGAAGTGAGTAGCTTGCCTTGATAAGCTTGTCAAGACCAGACTCCTTAACCCCGAGATCTTCAAGGAACATCTTCTTCTCCTCATCGTCAAGCTCTGCAAGTTCCTGCTCTATCTGTGCACATACGACAAATACCTCTGCATCAAAGTCCTTTGCGTATTCCTTTACCTTCTGTACATTCTCATTTGAAGCGCCATCATCTGCTATGTCGTCCTCGCCTACATTTGCGGCAAATATAACAGGCTTCCATGTGAGAAGATTGTACTCCTCTATCCATGCCTGCTCGTCCTCATCTGTGACCTCTATGGTCTTGGCAAGCTTGCCCGCCTCAAGGTGAGCCTTGATCCTCTGCTGGAAATCAAGCTCCTTGGCAAGCATCTTGTCATTTCTTGCACCTCTGATGGTCTTGGCGATCCTTCTGTCGAGCACTTCTATATCTGAGAAGATCAGCTCCAGATTGATGGTCTCTATATCTCTGATAGGATCTACGGAACCATCAACGTGGATGACATTGGTATCCTCAAAGCATCTTACAACGTGAACGATGGCATCAACCTCTCTGATGTTCGCAAGGAACTGGTTGCCAAGTCCCTCTCCCTTTGACGCGCCCTTTACAAGACCTGCGATATCTACAAATTCTATAACAGCAGGTGTTGTCTTGGCTGAGTTGTACATCTCTGTGAGCTTGTCCAGTCTCTCATCCGGTACTGCGACAATACCTACGTTTGGATCTATTGTACAGAACGGATAGTTAGCTGATTCCGCTCCCGCCTTTGTAAGTGAATTGAAAAGTGTACTTTTTCCCACGTTTGGGAGTCCTACGATACCTAATTTCATTTTTTCTATTTTCCTTTCTTAAAGTCTTGATTTTGCTTGATATTCTGACTTTTCTGATTATCTGGTGTACCATCTGTTTTCAGGGCGCAAAAAGCCCCCAATAGCACGGTAATTGTACTACACCCGTGGCTTAATTTCAATGTTTATAATTATTATCGGAATCCCATAACTATATTTTACCCAGTGCTGCCTTCAACACTTGATATATCGCAGTTCCATCCTTTCTCCCAAATTCACGTAATGCCCCTGTATACACCAATTTCATCCCATCCTTTTTTCGTGGTAAAATAAAATCTATGATCTCCGCTGCACGATTCTCATACTGTGTTCCCAATATACTTTTTTCTATCTTCCTTTTTAACACTTCAAGTTCCTCCATACGTGCAAATTCAATCTCCAGCTCAAGCAACGCCATACGTCGGTTCATCTCCTGTCTTCGAAGATTATTATCGTTAAGTATTCCTAATGCAGATTCTATACTTTGCGCTCTGATGATCTGAATCCCCTGTATCTCTTTATTAACCGCAAAAAAATCAATTATTGCCTGATATCCCTTATCGTTACTTATTAGCGCAATATGCTGTTCCCCCTGCATGCTAAGTCTGCCACTTTCGGAAGCTATGTAGAAATCAAGACCATTTTTACT
>CAVCCL010000005.1:0-1370 GCA_963600665.1 Bifidobacterium catenulatum
AACCATAGGTGAGGATAACACGTCAGTCCTTGCCTCGTACAGTGGAGCAGACGATTCACACAGTGAATATCATGGCGGTTCATATGGGAAAGGCATAGCTATAGATCTTGGCACCACGACCATCGCCTTAGAACAGATAGATATGTCTGATGGAAGTGTCACTGGACGGCGTGGATTTATGAACCCTCAGATCGAATACGGCAGCGATGTCATATCAAGGATCAGAACAGGTTCCTCTGAGGCTGGACTCTCAAAGCTCAGAAGCTCTGTTGTCACAAGACTATCCTCGGAGATTGTGGATATGACACCTGATCTTATGGATATATCAGGGATAATGATATCCGGGAACACTACCATGAATGCCATACTCGAACGTCTGCTTCTTGATAACCTGGGACATGCTCCATTTGAGATCAGAAATCCCGACAGCATGACAGTATCAGGGGAAGATTTCTTTGACGATAAAAGATTTGGCAGTGCGGAAGTCACATGCCTTCCAAATCTCAGCGCATTTGTGGGAGCTGATGCACTGTGCGGAGCCGTTGTCTGTGACATTGACAGATCAGACAGATATCATCTGTTTGCCGATCTTGGAACAAACGGAGAGCTCATACTTGCAAAGAAGGGGACTGGCTATGCCACCTCCTGTGCGTGTGGTCCTGCATTCGAGGGTATGCTTAGGAGAGGCGTTGCTGCGCCGACCACAGCCTTTGATCTGCTGAACAGGCTCAATCTGCTGCACATAGTGAATGACGATGGTGTCCTGGCTGATCAGTATATAGATGGAGGCTACAGACTTGCAGGTGGAGTGACAGTTGACATGGATATGATCAGAAGCTTTCTCCTTGCGAAGGCAGCCATATGTGCAGGGATAGAATCCCTTATGGATATGGCGGGGATAACTGCCGAGGACGTATCACGTGTATATCTGGCAGGAGGCTTCGGATGCAGCCTCAATATATCAAGTGCGGTAAGTCTTGGACTTTTTCCTGACAGTTTTCAGGGAAAAGCAGAATTTGCGGGAAATACATCCCTGCACGGAGCACATAAGTGCTTGATTGATAAGAGTTTTATTGATAGAATATATGCGTTTAAAGAGACCCTGACTGCGGTGAATCTCGGTGAGCTCGAGGGCTTTGACAGAAGATATTACAGTCATATGGATCTCAGGCCATGGACCGCACAGTCACATGGAGCAAATAAATTACAATAGAAGAGTAGAATATGAAATTACTAAGTATAGCAAGCGGTAGCAGCGGTAACTGCTATTACGTCGGCAATAGCGATACCCATCTTCTTGTGGATGTAGGTATAAGCTGCAAAAGGGTTGAAAACGCCCTTAAGGATGAGGGAATAAAGCCGTCTGAGCT
>CAVCCL010000005.1:1380-4277 GCA_963600665.1 Bifidobacterium catenulatum
GTGTCCTTGTAACGCATGAGCATATAGATCATGTGAAGGGCATAGGTGTTCTGGCAAGAAAGCACGGTGTTCCTATATATGCCACTGCAGGAACCATAGCTGAGATGAAGAAGATGACCTCCCTTGGCAGTATCGATGAAGGACTGTTTCATGAGATCCGTCCCGATGAAAAGATACTGATAAAGGATATAACCGTTGATCCATCATCCATCTGGCATGACGCAGCGGATCCGGTATGCTACAGCCTGTATGGAGATGGCAAAAAGGTGTCCATAGCGACTGATATGGGCAATTATAATGATTATATTGTAGATAAGCTTGACAACTCAGATATAATGGTAGTTGAGGCCAATCATGATGTCAGAATGCTTGAGGCAGGACCATATCCTTATTATCTCAAGAGACGAATCCTTGGCAACTATGGTCATCTGTCCAATGAATTGTCAGGGCAGCTCATATACAGACTTCTGAATGACCATGTGAAGGGTATCCTTCTGGGACATCTGAGCAAGGAGAACAATTTTGAAGAGCTGGCATACGAGACAGTCAAGCTGGAGCTTGAAAACAATTCATACGCCAGCGATGTAAGGGAATTTGGACTGGCAGTAGCCAGAAGAGACATGCCTATGGCTGCCATAGAGGCGTAGGCTGAATTTTTAGGAGTGAATAAAGATGGGTTCTGTATGTACAGGCTCCATCATCAACAAGGAGGATAAATGAAATGAAAAAAAGAATCATAACTGTAGTAGGTAAGGACAGCGTGGGAATCACAGCTAAGGTATGTGTATATCTGGCAAACAACCAGATCAATATACTTGACATATCACAGACTATAGTTGCAGGGTACTTCAACATGATGATGGTGGTTGATACACAGGAGTCATCCAAATCAACAGAGCTCATCGCATCAGAGCTCGGACAGATTGGAGAAGAGATCGGAGTACAGATAAAGGTACAGCACGAGAAGATCTTTGAGACAATGCACAGAATCTAATAATATACAGTCTGACAGACAGAAAAGAGGATATACATGATTAGCATAAATGAAGTAATCGAGACCAATAAGATGATCTCAGACATGAATCTGGATGTTCGTACCATCACAATGGGAATCAGTCTCTTGGATTGTGTAGGCACAGATGTGGATGATACATGTACAAAGATATATAACAAGATAACAACATATGCCAAGGATCTTGTATCAACAGGTCAGGAGATATCAAGAAGATATGGTATACCAATCGTTAACAAGAGAGTTTCTGTAACACCTATAGCACTGGTTGGTGGTTCCGTATGTAAGACCACCGGAGATTTTGTAAAGATAGCAAAGGCTCTTGACAGGGCGGCAGACACCATAGGTGTCAACTTCATCGGAGGATATTCAGCGCTTGTAAATAAGGGTATGACTCCTGCTGATGAGCTTCTTATCCGTTCAATTCCTGAAGCACTCTCAAGCACAGGAAAGGTGTGCAGCTCCATAAATGTAGGCTCAACCAAAACCGGTATAGATATGGATGCAGTCAAGATTCTCGGAGAGATGATCAAAGATACTGCCGAGCTCACCAAGGAAGCAGATTCCATTGGTTGTGCAAAGCTTGTAGTATTCTGTAACGCACCTGATGACAACCCATTTATGGCCGGTGCATTCCACGGTGTTACCGAGGGAGACTGTGTCATCAATGTCGGAGTCAGCGGTCCTGGTGTTGTAAAGAAAGCCCTTGAGAAGGTAAGAGGAGAGAACTTTGAGGTACTCTGCGAGACCATCAAGAAGACAGCTTTCAAGGTGACCAGAGTTGGTCAGCTCGTGGCAAAGGAGGCATCCAAGATGCTCGGCGTACCATTTGGTATAGTTGACCTGTCACTTGCCCCTACTCCTGCAGTCGGAGACAGTGTAGGTGAGATCCTCGAGGAGATCGGTCTTGAATACGCCGGAGCTCCTGGTACAACAGCAGCACTTGCGCTCCTCAACGATCAGGTTAAGAAGGGCGGAGTTATGGCTTCATCATACGTCGGAGGACTCTCCGGTGCATTTATCCCTGTATCAGAGGATCAGAGAATGATCGATGCAGTTTCCGCAGGAGCATTGACTCTTGAAAAACTTGAGGCCATGACATGTGTATGTTCAGTAGGTCTTGATATGATAGCAATTCCTGGTGATACATCACCTGCAACCATATCAGGAATTATCGCTGATGAGATGGCTCTTGGTATGATCAACCAGAAGACAACTGCTGTAAGACTTATCCCTGTTATCGGTAAGACAGTTGGCGATCAGGCTGAATTTGGCGGACTTCTCGGATACGCGCCTATCATGCCTGTCAACAGTTTTGCATGTGATAAGTTTGTCAACAGGGGTGGACGTATTCCAGCCCCTATCCATAGTTTCAAGAACTAATATTGGATCGAATGGTACAAAGATCACGGCTGCCAATACGATGTAGATATAGAGGATGCGCACGGAACCTCCGTATTTCGTGCGCATCTCTTTTACTGTAATTGAATATTTCCTTTGTGAAATATCTGATAATAAGTTCAAAAGAAATCAATATAAGGATATTATTTTATGAGAAGATTAGCTTTACCGGACGAGATACTGATGAAGGTTGAAAAGCCCGCCAGATATATAGGTGGAGAATACAACAGTGTTATGAAAGACAAGGACAAGGTGGATGTGCGTTTCTGCATGTGTTTTCCTGACGTATACGAGATAGGTATGTCACATCTCGGCATTCAGATACTGTACGATATGTTTAACAGGAGGGAGGACACATGGTGTGAGAGAGTTTATTCGCCATGGCCTGATCTGGACGCGGAGATGAGAGAACACGATATCCCTCTGTTCGCGCTGGAATCCCAGGATCCTATAAAGGATTTTGATTTTCTTGGAATAACACTCC
>CAVCCL010000006.1:0-7171 GCA_963600665.1 Bifidobacterium catenulatum
CTGCAATATTAAAAAAGGTGAGAACAGAGTATCCGGATCAGAAGCTGTTTCTGAATATCGAGCCCCTTGATGAGAATGCTCCGAATTACGACCAGAGGTGCAGGAGAAAGGCGTTCTACGAGCGCAATGGCCTGTCCTGCCTGGATTACCAGGTCAGAGAAGCCGGTGTTACATATGAGATGATGACCTACGGAGAGTACGTGACACGGGATGAATACGAAGAGGTTATGAGAGTTATGTATGGCTCTCTTCTATATAAGATAATAAAGCGCATGTAAATGCAAATGTACAGGAAAGGAGATCTGTGACATGGCAAAGATGGTGAAGATAATAAAAAAGAAAGATGAGTACTCAATGGAATATGAAGTGGGCGATGTGCTCAAGGTGGACAGCACATGGTACGGCGGTGTGACCGTACTCGGAAAGACGGGTGTGCCGGTGTCCATAGATAAGGATGAATATGAGGAGGTTCAGGAAGATTCTGAGCCGGAGAAAACAGAGCCAAAGAGCATTGAGGAAGGACTCAGACCTGCAGGACAGGGCGTCTCCACAGAAGCCTTTGACCATCTGAAGGAGATTGAAGATGAGGTCCGCGGCGCTGTGAAGGATCTCCTTGCAGTTGCGGAACTTGAACCCGGCGATGCACTGGTGGTCGGCTGCTCGTCCAGCGAAGTAGCAAATATGAGGATAGGCTCATTTTCCAGTGAGGAGATCGGCAAATGTATAGCGGGAGCAATACTCGATGAACTCAAAGACACAGGTGTCTACATGGCGGCGCAGTGCTGTGAACATCTGAACAGGGCAATAATAGTTGAGAAGGAATATGCAAAGGCGAACAGGATACCTATAGTCAATGTTGTGCCACAGCTCAAGGCAGGCGGTTCATTTGCCACAGCGGCATACGCAGACATGAAGGAGCCGGTGGCTATCGAGGCGATACAGGCGCAGGCGGGTATAGATATAGGAGATACCCTCATAGGCATGCACCTTGCACCTGTGGCAGTTCCGGTCAGATCTGAACATAGCATGGTTGGAAGCGCACATGTGGTAATGGCGAGAACCCGTGCAAAATACATTGGCGGTGCGAGAGCCTGCTATCGTTAAAAATAAAGAATTACCCGGAGGTATGACGTGTACGACAATATTATATTTGACTTATATGGAACATTGATAGACATTCACACTGACGAGGAGGACATCGCTGTGTGGAAACATATGTGTGAGTTCTATGCGCAGCACGGAGTGAAATACAATCCGGCAGGACTCAGATCAAGGTACAAGAGACAGATCAGACGCGCAGAACAGGCCATGGCAAAGAAGAGGTTCAAGTTCCCTGAGATACAGATACTTGAGGTATTTGAGCAGCTCACGATGAAAAAAGATCAGACACCGTCCGACTGTGCAGAGCTGACAGTGGCTGCGGCCCAGGAGTTCCGCAGGGCATCCACGAAATATATCAGACTGTACGATGGTGTGACAGATATGCTAGAGCAGCTTAAGCAGGCGGGAAAGAAATTATACGTCCTGTCAAATGCACAGAGAGTTTTCACCTTCCCTGAGGTTCAGTCGCTGGGCATAGAGGGATATTTTACAGATATATCGCTCTCTTCGGATTTTGGTGCAATGAAGCCGGATGCAGCGTTCTATCAGCAGCTCCTGGACAGAAATCATATCAATCCGAACAGATCCATAATGGTGGGAAATGACGCAGTATGTGATGTGCTGGCGGCGAAGCAGGTCGGACTCCACACCTGTTATGTACACTCCAATATATCACCGGTGGATGATGCCGACAGAGACATAAAAGCAGACATAATTATGGATGAGGTAAATGTGCCGGAGATGTGCAGACTTATCCTTGAGGATGCCGACAGATAAGACCGGTCATGTCCGAATATAAAAAAGAACTATTCGTCTTTAGTTAAAACGAATAGTTCTTTTTATTATATATATGATCTAGCTGAAAAGCTCTCCGTGCTTCTCGTAATCGGTGATACGTGAGATGGAGTTGTCATCATTTACAAATACGACCTTAGGCGTGTGCTCCTTTGCCTCCTCAGGTGTCATTGATGCGTAGCACATGAGAATGATGTGATCTCCGACCTGGACCTGACGGGCAGCAGCGCCGTTGAGGCACATAACTCCTGATCCCGGCTCTCCGGCTATGGTGTATGTCTCGAAACGATTACCATTTTCTATGTCAACAATCTGTACTAATTCATACTCAAGGATTCCGGCGGCCTTTAAAAGCTCAGAATCTACAGTTATACTGCCGACGTAATTGAGCTCAGCCTGAGTTACAACTGCGCGGTGTATCTTACTCTTCAACATCGTAATATTCATAAGATTTGCCTTTCTATGCTGTATGCATCCTGTTTACCGCAATTATAATATCATAAATTGACAATATTGCAACAGTAAATAAAATCATTTCTTGATTATATTATTGACATGTGCAAAAATAACTGAAAGAGAGTTGTAGACCGGACATTTGGAAAGGTGGACAATGGAGAGTCAGAATTACTTAACTATTGCAATAGAAAAGATGGGGCACGTCATGCTTGATGACAGGCATATGAAAGCCTCTGACATATATAAAACAGCGGTTAAGCTTCACAAAAAAGAGGATTACAATCCGCCTTCTTATAATGAAGATAAGTTTAAGGTCAGATCGGTGTTTGAGAAGGGCGGACTGTGTTTTTACGTGATGCCTAAAGACGGCAGGACGACGGAGTTCTTCATGTATATACACGGCGGAGGATTTGTGTCGAGGATAACACACAATGAATGGAAATTTGTGTTCGACACGGTGGAGAGAACCGGCTATGGGGCGGTGGTTCCGATATACCCGCTTGCGCCGGAGCATTCGGTGACAGAGGCACTGGATATGCTTACGGGTGCGTATGACAAGCTGTGTGACTCGGAGGATGCCCAGCGACTGGTGCTTCTCGGACATTCATCCGGAGGCTGTCTGGCGTTATCGCTTGCCATACAGTTGTGGAAGAAGGGCAGGAGAAGACCGGACAAGCTCATACTGTGCTCCCCGGTTCTTGACACGGAATTTGAGGACACGGAGCTTGAACAGAAGATGAGCGACAAGAGCCGCTTTATGTACAGATATTACTACACGCCGGAGATAA
Organism: Bifidobacterium catenulatum; assembly: GCA_963600665.1. GTDB lineage: Bacteria > Bacillota > Clostridia > Lachnospirales > Lachnospiraceae > Coprococcus. The sequence continues at coordinate 3,141 of CAVCCL010000006.1, forward strand.
AGCATTTCCTCTCTACTTACTGGGTGAAGGATGCGGCAGGCAGGACGGATATGACAAGTCCCGTGTATTACGACATAACGGATATATGCGATGAGATGGATATATTCACGACAAATGACGACATGCTCAACTGCTATGCCAGAAGGCTGTATGACAACGCTAGCAGGACGAATATGAAGGTGCATTACTATCAGTATTATGCGGTGACGCACGATTATCTCGAGCATCCCCTCATACCGGAGTGCAAGACCATCATGAAGAAGATCGCCGGATGCATCAAGGGAGATTCGGATTTTGTGCCTGCTGACATAGAGAATGACATTTGGTGCAGGGCGATGATGGCGGAGCGTTATCCAAAGTTATATGAGGACAGCGAGGCCATAAAACTCACGGACAAATTGGGCATCGAGCATAAGAAGAGAAATGCCAGATACACATTTTACGACAGGACAGTCATAATGGAGAGGCTGGTTGCCGTGGACGAGAGGGTCCGAAACTTCATAAACAGATATGCAGACGGAATTATCGTCAATGTCGGATGCGAACTGGATACCATGTTTTCCCGTGTGGATAACGGCCGTATAAAGTGGTACAATGTTGATCTCCCGGAACGCATAGATATAAGAAGAAAGTATATGGAAGTCCGGGACAGAGAGGTCAACATAGGAAGTTCGATATTTGATTACGAATGGCTTGACGAAGTGCAGAAGCCTCAGGATGTGGCGATCCTGTTTGTTGTATATGATATGATGAGATACTTTGACAAGGACAAGCTGAAGTCGTTCCTGGATGCGATATGGAGGAAGTACCCGGGGGCTGAGGTTGTATTTGACGCCAAGAATTCGGTCGCAAAACACAGATGGAACAGAAGCGTGTTCATGGGCAAAAACAAAGGAACGATGCTGCGGGTGAGCATAGATAACTGCACGAGTCTTATGTATGACTGGAACATCAAGTACAAGATACTCTGTGATGAACCGATACTCAGGGAAGCGGATCTTGAGAGGATGTTCTCACACAGTGAGGTGAGAAGGTTCAGACATGCCATAAAGAAGAAGTATGACAAGGTCATACATTTGCGGCTTGGCACGGAACATTTTCTTGATAATATGTAATCGATGTATGCGGACTAAGGCGGACTAAGCTAAGAAGGAAGAGACAGGTAGAGATATGGACACACAACAGATAAAGAAATTTACCAGAAACTGGTGCATACTGGTTGGATCGGTATGTCTTATTGCTGGAATTGTTATAGGAATATTTATAGGAAGAACGGGAGGATTTACCAGCTCCAAGGCATCTCCGGGGCTTTCCTATGAATCGGGATATACGCTCGAGGATACGGAGATAACCAGCCTTATATATGACAATTACTGGAGCTATATACCGACAGCGTACATCAATGTCGGAGAACTCGGCCCTGATGCGCTGCTGTACAAGATCAGCGACAAGGTGGAGAGAAATGATCTCGATGTTGAGAAGTTCTACACGGGCGACGATGGATATATGCATTACAGCGATGACAATATAAAGGACACACTGGTGGGTGTGGATCTGTCAACATTCCAGTCAGACATAGATTGGGAGACTCTGGCGAAGAACAAAGACATAGATTTTGTCATGCTCAGAGTGGGGTACAGAGGCTACACACAGGGCGGACTGATGCTGGATTCAAGCTTTGAGGACAGCAAGGCGGCCGTCATCAAATACAAAATACCGACAGGGCTTTACTTCTTCACCCAGGCGATAACATATGACGAGGGTGTAGAGGAAGCGAATTTTGTCCTCAAACAGATAGGCAAGATGAGCGTCAAGTATCCTATAGTTATCGACTCGGAGCTTATTGGCGACAGTGAGGCGAGAGGCGACAACGCTTCGAACGATGAGAGAACGGATGGAATAGTCGGCTTCTGTGAGACGATAAAGGCGGCAGGCTACACGCCGATGATATATGCCAGCAGGAATATGTTCGCACAGTGCCTTGACATGGACAGGCTCGGCGATTATGAGCTGTGGCTTGCACATTATGCAAATGTTCCTAATTTCCCATACAAATATACAGGATGGCAGTACACTGAGTCCGGAACCGTTGACGGTATATCCGGAGACGTGGATCTGGATCTCTGGTTCAAATAATAAACCTTGAATAAACGTGTTATCACAGCCCTGGTTGTTACATATTATAAATGGAATAAACAACCGGGGCTGGATGTTTTATATGGCAACAAAAATTATGATAGACGCCGGGCACGGCGGATATGACAACGGTGCATCGTATGAGGGCAGGCTTGAGAAGAACGATAACCTGAACCTGGCGCTTGCACTTGGGGATGAACTCACCCGCAGGGGATATGATGTGGTATACACCAGAACGGAGGATGTATACGATTCTCCGGTCCGCAAAGCACAGAAGGGGAACGAGAGCGGTGCGGATTATTTCATATCGCTTCACCGCAACTCTGCACCGGAGGCCAACAAGTACAGCGGAGTGCAGACCCTTGTCTACGATAAAAGCGGAGTGAAATACAACCTTGCACAGGAGATCAACAGTGAGCTTGAAAAGCTGGGCTTTCGAAATATAAATGTTGAGGAGAGACCGGGGCTGGCGGTGCTGCGCCGGACTGAGATGCCCGCAGTGCTCATAGAAACAGGCTTTATCAACAACGATTACGACAACTATCTGTATGATTACAATTTTGAAGCCATAGCAGACGCCATAGCAAATGCTGTGGATGAGACGATCGGCGCGTGAGCGTGAGCCTGGCAATAAACGGATCTGAGTCAGGCCGGGAAAAAATAAAAATAATTGTTGACATTGCATTTGCGGTGTGTTACATTAAGCAACGATGAACTGCCGAAGACAGTAGGTGCCCCAGGGCGTAAGATATTATATCACCTACCGAGGAAAGATATCGTTATTGAATTAACAATCTACTCTCAGGTCTTAGGGCTTTGAGAGTTTTTTTATATCTTGGAATGTGCAGTCATTAGTAAAATAAGGAGGCGCATTATGGCAAAGGTAGAGTTAAAGAAGCCAATAGTAGAAGAGATCAAGGCAAATCTTGAAGGCGCTGCTACTGCAGTAGTTGTAGACTATCGTGGTCTTACAGTTGAGCAGGATACACAGCTCCGTAAGAATTTAAGAGAAGCTGGTGTTGTATACAAGGTATACAAGAACACAATGGTTAACTTCGCTATCGAGGGAACAGAGTTCGAAGGCCTTAAGGGTTGTTTAGAGGGACCAACTGGTCTTGCAATCTGCAAGGATGACGCTACAGCGGCTGCAAGAGTTCTTGCAGACTTCGCAAAGAATGCCCCAGCTCTTGAGCTTAAGGGTGGCGTTGTAGAAGGTACATTCTACGATGCAGAAGGAATCCAGGTTATCGCAAAGATCCCTTCAAGAGACGCGCTTATTTCCAAGTTCCTTGGAAGTATCCAGTCACCTATCGCAAACTTCGCTCGTGTTATCAAGCAGATCGCAGAGCAGAAGGAGGCTTAATATTAAGCCTGATAGAACATCTGATGTATATAGCGGCACTGCCGGGAGTATATGCTGTCAGATATTCAACTGTCTATATCATGGACAAAGGGTATCCGCATGATACGAGAATGATGTGTGGATGCATTACAAAATAACAAATTATATTATATGGAGGAAAAACATAATGACAACTCAGGAAATTATTGAAGTAATCAAAGGTTTATCAGTATTAGAGTTAAACGACTTAGTTAAGGCTTGTGAAGAGGAGTTCGGCGTATCAGCAGCAGCAGGTGTTGTAGTTGCAGCAGCAGGTGCTGACGGTGCAGCAGCAGCTGAGGAGAAGGATTCATTCAACGTAGAGCTTACAGAGGTTGGTCCTAACAAGGTTAAGGTTATCAAGGTTGTTCGTGAGCTTACAGGCTTAGGTCTTAAGGAAGCTAAGGACGCTGTAGATGGTGCTCCAAAGGTAATCAAGGAGGACGCTACTAAGGAAGAGGCTGAGGAAGCTAAGACAAAGCTCGAGGCTGAGGGCGCTAAGGTTACATTAAAG
>CAVCCL010000007.1:0-12195 GCA_963600665.1 Bifidobacterium catenulatum
GGTCGTGATGAAGTATATGGATATCGATGAACCAGCGCTTAAGACGTATTTCAGGGAAAAATTCCTGTATGAATAGTATAAAGTGATAAAAAATCAGAGAGTGCAATGATATGGGTTTAACTATTTACATTGCAAATTTTTAGTGGTATCCTATAATAGATTTGGAAAAAGTGGTCGAATCGAGGTGAGATGCTTGTTTAGAAATGTTATGAATGACCTTGCAACATGGTATGAGACCGGAGCGGATAAGATTGCAGTTGTCCGTGGTGGCAAGTTTGTTGGCAAGACATGGGCTGTGGCTGATTTTGCCATGGGTTTTTTTGAGGATCATATAATAATAGATATGGACAAGTATCCGGACTTTGCCGCATATGCAGCAAAGGAGAGGAGGCCGGAGAAGCTTCATGCCAAGCTTACAACGTCGCTTGACAAGTATGATTTCAAGGATAAGCTTCTTATATTTGACAATGCACAGAACTGTGTTGGACTGCTCGGCAACCTTGTTGAGTACAGCAGATACAATACTGACTGCAGGATCTGTGTCATTGCTACATCCTGCGGACCGATCCCGGGAGAGGAAGAGTGCCAGGATGACATATGCGTATATGAGATGATGCCTATGAATTTTGAGGAATTCCTGAAAGCGGGAAAGGGCAGAAAGCTCTGCGCATTTATAGAGAATCAGAAGATCACACCGATGCCGGATGAGGTAAGGGACAGCGTCCAGACAATGCTTGAGACTTTCTTCGTGACCGGAGGAATGCCGGAGGCGGTGGATGAATATTATAAGACAGGAGATCTCAGAAGAGTTGATGTGGTTTTGAAGTCTATACTTGACAGAACTACTGAATATCTGATAAACTCCACTCCGAAGAGATATCTTACCAAGGTCATGGCGATATGGAACAGTATTCCGGTTCAGCTTACCAAGGAGAACAAGAAGTTCATGTATGGATACGTTGATCCAAAGGCTCGTGCCAGGGAGTACGAGGCGTCAGTTGATCAGATCGTCAGGATGGGCGTTGTGCGTCAGGTGTACAGAGTCAGGAATGGAGTGCTTCCTCTGGCAAACCAGAAGGATGACAAGTCATTTGAGCTGTATCATCTTGATCATGGTCTGCTCAGGGTCATGGCTGGTATTCTGGTTCAGGACATTGACACAGACAATGTTCTTGATATGATGGATGGAGTTATAGCAGAACAGTATGCTCTTGCAGAGCTGTATGTGAACAGGAGTATCGGAGATCTGTATTTCTGGATATCATCTGCCACAGCGAAGGTTGACTTCGTGTATGAGGGCGATGGAGAGGTCATCCCAGTGGATGTTCAGACGAGCCCGCACACCAAGGCTCAGAGCTCCAGAGTGTTCAAGCAGAGATATGACAATCAGACTTCAGTGAGGATATCTACAGATGACATGTTTGTCGATAAAGGATTGGTAAATATACCGCTATATGGTATCTGGTGTTTCTAACCGATAACGTATGGTAGTAATTTATAGATGCCGAAATAGCTCAGTTGGTAGAGCAACGCATTCGTAATGCGTGGGTCGAGGGTTCGAGTCCCTTTTTCGGCTTCAATATTGAGGAAGGCTGCCTGCAAAAGTTTTTGCGGCAGCCTTTTGTACTCAGTGGGAAAGGACGGGATGATATGGATGCTCCAAAATGGTACAAACATTTGAAAACCATAAACAGACATAAGAGAATGGTCATGCATAACTGCTTTAAGTGCGGATTATACTGGCAGGGACTTGTGCACGATCTGTCAAAGTATTCGTGGACTGAGTTCTCAGTTGGGGCAAAGTATTATCAGGGAACAAGAAGCCCGAATGATGCGGAGCGTGAGAGCAAGGGATATTCAAGCGCATGGCTGCATCACAAGGGAAGAAACAAGCACCATCTGGAGTACTGGGTCGACTACAGCGTTGACAGAGACTGTGTCGAGTTGGTTGGAATGAGAATGCCGGAGAAGTATGTTGTGGAGATGTTCTGCGACAGGGTGGCTGCCAGCAAGAATTATAATGGTGATAAGTATACGGATTCATTTCCGCTTGAGTATTATCTGAAGGGCAGATCGAGACGGCATCTGCACCCTGAATCGGCGGATTTGCTGGAGGACATGCTGAGGACTCTGGCGGAGAAGGGCGAAGATTATACATTTGACTATATAAGGCGGGAGATACTGCATAACAAATAAGGAGGAGACATATGGAGTTTACACATCTGCATGTGCATACAGGTTACAGTCTGCTGGACGGTGCGGCGAAGATAGACGGACTTGTGCGCAGGGCAAAGGAACTGGGATATGATTCCCTCGCGATAACGGATCACGGCGTCATGTACGGTGTTATAGAGTTCTATGAGACTTGTCTCAGAGAGGGGATAAAGCCTATTCTCGGATGTGAGGTGTATGTCAGTCCGGGATCACGATTTGACAGGGAAGTTGGAAAAGGTGATGACAGATATTATCACCTCGTGCTTCTGGCGGAGAATGATCTGGGATATCACAATCTGTCCAAGATCGTGACCAGAGGATTTACAGAGGGCTTTTACTATAAGCCGAGGGTCGACATGGAGGTGCTGGAGAAGTACCATGAGGGAATTATAGCGCTCAGCGCGTGTCTTGCCGGTGAGGTTGCGACAAAGCTCAGAAAGGGCGACTACGACGGTGCGAAGGAGACTGCGATAAGATACAGGAATATATTTGGCGAGGACAACTATTTCCTGGAGATGCAGGATCACGGAATACCTGAGCAGGCAACTGTGAATGCGGGGATCATGCGTCTGTCAAAGGAACTGGGAATTCCTATGGTCGTGACAAATGATTCGCACTACATCTATGCCGAGGACTGGGAGGCACATGATGTCCTCCTGTGTATACAGACTAACCACAAGGTCCAGGACGAGAACAGAATGCGATATGAGGGAGGTCAGTTCTATCTTAAATCAAAGGAGGAGATGGCTGAGCTGTTCCCGTATGCTCTGGAGGCCCTTGAGAATACACACAAGATCGCGGAGCGCTGTAATGTGAATATCGTATTCGGTGAGCAGAAGGTCCCGAGATTTGATGTGCCGGAGGGATATACCGCAGAGGAATATCTGGATCATCTGGTATATGAGGGTATGGAGAAAAAGTACGGACTTACATATGAGGAGTCCGGTAAGATGGCCGAGGGAACCCACGGCTACGAGGTCAGACAGAGAATAGATTATGAGCTGTCTGTCATAAAGAGCATGGGATTTGTGGATTATTTCCTGATAGTGTGGGATTTCATACATTTTGCAAAATCGCAGGGAATCGCGGTTGGACCCGGAAGAGGTTCGGCGGTTGGAAGTGTGGTTGCGTACTGTCTGGACATCACAACGATCGAGCCTTTGCAGTACAACCTTCTCTTCGAGAGATTCCTGAACCCGGAGCGAGTATCCATGCCGGATATAGATATAGATTTCTGCTATATCAGGCGTCAGGAGGTCATCGACTACTGCGTGAGGAAATATGGCGAGGAGTGCGTGACACAGATAATTGCATATCAGACCATGGGTGCAAGGAACGTTATAAGAGACGTCGGAAGAGCCATGGATCTGCCATATGCGGTGTGTGATTCCCTTGCAAAGGCAATACCTGCAGAAAAGGATATGACTATAGATATAGCACTCAAGACGAGCAAGGATTTCAGGGATATGTACGAGGGCTCGGATGATATCAAGAAGCTCGTGGACATAGCAAGAAAGCTTGAGGGACTCCCTAGAAATGCAGGAATGCATGCGGCGGGAGTGGTTATAGGCCGTGAGGCCATAGAGGAGTACGCGCCTTTGTCAGTCGGAGCCGAGGGCGCGGTGGTAACCCAGTTTGAGAAGAATACGGTGGAGCATCTGGGAATGCTCAAGATGGATTTCCTGGGACTCCGCACGGCGACTGTTGTACAGGATACGGTCAAGCTGGTCAAGCAGACAACGGGTAAGGATATAGACATAGACAATATAGATTACGATGATCCGAATATACTTGGACTCATGGGACAGGGAAAGACGGAGGGCATGTTCCAGCTCGAAAGCGAGGGCATGAGAAACTTCATGATGAAGCTGAAGCCGCAGAGTCTGGACGATGTAATTGCCGGTGTGGCCCTGTTCAGACCGGGCCCTATGCAGTTCATAGACGACTATATCAGGGGCAAGGAGAACCGTGAGCTGGTTCACTATGATACCCCTGAGCTCGAGGAGATACTTGAGCCGACTTACGGATGTATCATTTACCAGGAGCAGGTTATGCAGATCGTTATGAAGCTTGCGGGCTATACGCTGGGCAGAAGTGACCTTGTGCGCCGAGCCATGGCGAAGAAGAAGCCTGAGGAGATGGAGAAGGAGCGTCATAACTTTGTGTACGGCAACAAGGAGCTCAATGTTCCGGGATGTGTGGCAAATGGAATCTCGGAGACCGTGGCAAATAAGATATTTGACGAGATGATGAAGTTCGCAGAGTACGCATTTAACAAGTCCCATTCCGTGGCATATGCGGTACTTGCGGCGCAGACAGCGTACCTTAAGTATTACTATCCGGTGGAGTTCATGGCTGCGCTGATGTCGTCGGTCATCGACAATAATGGCAAGGTCGCTAAGTATATAAGCGTGTGCAAGCAGATGGGCGTTGAGGTGCTCCCTCCGGATATAAATGAGGGAGTGGCAAAGTTCTCCATAAGCAACGGCAAGATAAGATACGGTCTCTCTGGTATCAAGAGTGTCGGAGGCGCTGTTGTCGACAGGATAGAGGCGGAGAGGACCAAGAATGGACCGTTTAAGGATCTTAGAGATTTCCTTACAAGGATGCCTTCAAAGGATACAAATAAGAAAACTGTGGAAGCCCTGATACTCAGCGGTGCATTTGACGATATGGGAGCAAACAGAAAGCAGATGATGATGGCTCTGCCGGCCATAGCGGAGGAAGCCGCAAGGGAGAGAAAGAGCAGGGAGTCCGGGCAGATGTCTCTGTTTGACCTGATGGGAGACGATTTTGTGCAGAGCAATCTCGTGCCTTACCCTGATGTGGAGGAGTATTCGGATCAGGAGAAGCTGGCGCTTGAGAAGTCTGTGCTCGGAGTGTATATATCGGGACATCCGCTTGGCAAATATATCGAGCTTATGCAGAGAACATGCACGGCTCAGGCGACGGATTTCGTGGTGGACACCGACGACGATGATGAGATGAGCCAGGATCAGGGCGACGGAGACGGACAGAAGCTTCAGGACAATGAGATGTATGTCATCGGCGGACTCATATCAAGGGTGACAGTGAAGCTTACCAAGAACAACCAGAATATGGCGTATGTGACGATAGAGGATCTGGTCGGACAGGTTGAGGTCATAGTGTTCCCGAGAGATTTCGAGAAGTTCAGGGACAGACTTCTGGTGGATTCCAGAGTGTTTGTCAGGGGCAGAGCGAATCTCGGCGAGAAGGAAAACAAGCTCATACTGTCGGATATGATAAGCTTTGAGGAGGCAGAAGGAGGCAAGAGCTTTCAGTCGGGAAAGCCATGGAACAACAGACAGAAGCCAGTTCAGAGCAGCAGCCAGCTCTGGGTATTGTTCGATGATGTGGATGAATACATGAAGAACGAGTCTGCATTTATGTCGATCCTTGAGGAGTACAAGGGCACATGTCCGGTGTATGTGCAGCTCAAGAAGTCCAGACAGGCGAAGAATATGGGCAGGGGCTTCTGTGTGGATGAGAATTCCGGCGTTGTATATGCACTTCAGATGGAATACGGCAAAGATAGGGTATTGCTCAGAAAAGTGTGATAGAAATACCGCAAAAGGAGAAAAAAGTGGAAGTAATTACAGCAAACAGTAATCCGAGGATAAAAGAACTTAATAAGCTGAACAAGGATGCAAAGCTCAGAAAGGACAGAGATGTGTTCGTGGTCGAGGGGATACGCATGTTCAGGGAGCTTCCGCTTCAGAATGTTCAGGAGGTGTATCTGTCGGAGAGTGCGCTTAAGGAATACAGGGATGAATTTGAGAGCATGGGGCTGCTTGATGGCAGGAATACCTGGATACTCAGCGACGGAGTATTTGCAGGGGTATCACAGACCAAGACTCCACAGGGGTGCATGGCTGTGGTGAAATGCATGCATTACCAGCTTGATTCCGTGCTCGGCAGGAATGACAGAGAGACATTTCTTGTACTGGATACGCTTCAGGATCCCGGAAATATGGGGACTATTTTCAGGAGTGCCGAGGCAGCAGGTGTTACCGCTGTGCTTATAGGAAAAGGTTCATGCGATCCGTACAATCCGAAGGTAGTCAGATCGACGATGGGTGCCATATTCAGGGTGCCATTTGTCATGTGCGATGACCTGCCGGAGACCGTGGAGGAACTGAGACGGTCAGGCGTTGTGGCATATGGGGCGCATCTGGACGGCGACGATCTCTACGACATAGAATTCCCGGACAGGGTGGCATTCCTCATAGGAAATGAGGGAAATGGCCTGACGGATGAGGTGGCGTGCAGAGCCGACAAACTTCTCAGGATTCCGATGGAGGGCAAGGTCGAATCGCTGAACGCTGCGATATCGGCGACTCTTTTGTCGTATGAGGTAATGAGACAGCGAAAGAGAGACCGACAAAACTAGATTAAACAAGACAGCATATTTTTGTACTGCGTGGCATAACTTTTAAAGTATGCAAAAGTTTGTTATAACGGAGGGAGAAAATATGACTGAAAAAACATTAAACAACAATCAGGTAGTGGTGGCAGGAGAGATAGCATCAGAGTTCGTGTTCAGCCACGAGATATTTGGCGAGGGCTTCTATATGGTGGATCTCATCGTCAGCAGACTCAGCGATGCTTACGATACTATTCCGCTCATGGTGTCTGACAGACTGTTCGATGTGAACGAATCCCACATAGGGGAGCGCATCATGGCAAAGGGACAGTTCAGGTCATACAACAAGCATGAGGAGACCAGAAACCGCCTTATACTGTCTGTGTTTGTGAGAGAGATCGAGACCATCGACGAGGAGGATGCTGAGGAGGAGAACAGGCCAAATCAGATCTATCTTGACGGTTACATATGTAAGGCACCGGTGTACAGGATGACGCCCCTTGGAAGGGAGATCGCGGATGTGCTGCTGGCGGTCAACAGAGCATATGGCAAGAGCGATTACATACCGTGTATCTGCTGGGGCAGAAATGCGAGATTTGCCGGAAAGCTCCAGGTAGGAGAGCATGTGGCCATCTGGGGAAGGATCCAGAGCAGGGAGTATCAGAAGCGTATCGACAATGACCAGGTGATCAGCAAGGTGGCATACGAGGTGTCTGTGAGCAAGATGGAATGTCTTGAATGATATTTCATAAGGAGGGACCCACGTCAGTGGGAGGAATCCTTGTGAAGCACTCAGTAAAATATATGGTTGACATGGTCTGGATGCGGTGATATAGTAGCACTATCTAAGGTTAAACTGAATACAATATAGTAGAGGCGCGGGATTAATGATTAAGCAGGCTGATGTATGTGGATGCAGAAGATGCCTGACGAAAGGGAAGACCGCCGAAGTGATGGATATTCCACAGGATCTGTTGCTGGTTGTGCAGTTAAGAACTGTATGACTGTCATCTGAGGATGGAGAGCTACTTGTAAGAATGAGATGTTTTTATGGGTTGGCTTTTTTGCCAGCCCATTTTTATGCTATATTGTATCGACTATTTATTTTTAAGGAGGACGACAATATGTCAATTTTTACCGGTTCAGCAGTTGCACTTGTAACACCATTTCTTGAAAATGGAGATGTGGATTATGATAAGCTCAAGGAGCTCGTGGAGTTTCATATAGCACACAAGACGGATGCCATAGTTATCTGCGGAACAACAGGCGAGGCTTCAACACTGTCACACGAGGAGCATCTTGAGTGCGTGAAGAAGTGTGTAGAGTTCGCTGATCACAGAATAAAGGTAATAGCAGGAACGGGTTCAAACTGTACTGCAACAGCAATATATCTCTCAACAGAGGCAGAGAGCTACGGCGTGGACGGCCTGCTCGTGGTTACACCATACTACAACAAGGCTACACAGAAGGGTCTCATCGCACACTTCACAGCCGTTGCAAATTCAGTAAATGTGCCTATAATCCTTTACAATGTGCCATCACGTACAGGCTGCAATATCCAGCCGGAGACAGCGGTATATCTTGCACAGAACGTTGAGAATATTGTCGGTATCAAGGAAGCTTCAGGCAATATAAGCCAGGTTGTAAAGCTTGCAAGCCTTGCAAAGGGATGCATAGATATCTACTCAGGAAATGACGATCAGGTTGTACCTCTTCTCTCACTTGGCGGAAAGGGAGTTATCTCAGTAACAGCCAACATAATCCCTGAGGACGTACACGATATGGTTCAGAAGTATCTTGACGGAGATGTCCAGGGAAGTCTTGATCTCCAGCTCAAGGCCATCGACCTCTGCAACGCACTGTTCTGCGAGGTTAATCCAATACCTGTCAAGAAGGCTGTAGAGCTTCTTGGTATGTGTGATGGAACAATGAGAATGCCGCTCACTGAGATGGAGCCACAGAACGTGGAGAAGCTCAAGAAGGCAATGGAAGAGTACGGAGTTCTCTAGGACTGTAATTATCATAGAAACAATACAGATGTCTGCGGTCTCAACTGGCTGCAGACATTTTTATTTGCCGAGGTGGATATAAACGTTGCACAATGGACAGCAAATGTGTAAAATGGAGTACATGTTGAAATATATGCGCATGTCAGCGTGCATAGACCACACAAAAGACGACAACAAATGACAAAGCTTATATATATGGAGGATAGACAGACATGGTAAAGATCATAATGCATGGTTGTAATGGAAAGATGGGACAGGTAATAACAGGGATCGTTGCTGGCGATCCTGATGCCGAGATCGTAGCGGGAATAGATGTTGTGGACAACAGGGATAACGGATATCCGGTATTTACAGATATAGATGCATGCGATGTCAAGGCTGATGTCATCATAGATTTTGCAGCGGCTGTAGCTGTTGACAAGCTCCTCGATTACGGTGTGAGGACACAGACTCCTATAGTTCTCTGCACAACAGGTCTCTCAGATGAGCAGCTTGCAAAGGTAAAGGAGTGCAGTGCAAAGGTTGCCATACTCAAGTCAGCGAACATGTCACTGGGAATCAATACACTCATGAAGCTTCTGAAGGATGCCGCAAAGGTATTCTCACCAGCCGGATATGATATAGAGATAGTTGAGAAGCATCACAACCAGAAGGTGGATGCTCCATCTGGAACAGCTCTTGCTCTTGCGGATTCAATCAATGAGGCATGCGATGAGCAGTATGAGTATGTGTACGACAGAAGCCAGGTGAGAAAGAAGAGAGACAAGAAGGAGCTTGGAATCTCTGCTGTCAGAGGCGGTACTATAGTTGGAGAGCATGAGGTTATATTTGCAGGTATTGATGAGGTTATAGAGTTCAAGCACACTGCATACTCCAAGTCAGTATTTGCAAAGGGCGCTGTTGAGGCAGGAAAGTTCCTCAAGGGCAAGCCTGCAGGAATGTACGATATGGCGGACGTCATAGGATAGGAGCGGTTATGGAGATTTCAACCAGGACAGAGGATGGCGAGCTTGTTCTGTGCGCCAGCTCGATATATAATCAGAAGTTTTATCTGAACAAGGAATTTTCAAAGCTTCCTGATGAGATAAAGGACGAGCTTCACGCCATGTGTGGAGCGTTTACACAGGAGGTCGGAGGAATATTTATGCTGGTGTTTGACGACGCCGGCAATCTGAAGATACAGACGAGGGCACTTGAGGATGACCTGTTATTTGACGACATAGGATGCGGACTTAAGGTCAAGAAGCTGCAGAATGAAAAGAAGGAGCTGTTCCAGAGTCTGGAGCTGTTCTATAAGATATTTATACAGGGTGTTGACATTAACAGTCTTGTAAATGAATGATATAAAATAATTGGAAGATCAGGAAGGAAAAAGGGGCATGTTATTTGCTATTGATGCTGGAAATACAAATATTACGATAGGACTGTTTGACGGAGAACGCCTGGAGAAGACCTTCAGGATGACCACCGGGATATCGAGAACATCGGATGAGTACGGAGTATTTCTGTGCGACTGGCTCAGAATGAGACAGTTGTCAACTGATGTTATAGATGAAGTTATAATCGCTTCGGTTGTTCCGAAGATCATGCATTCCCTGGTGAATGGCATAAAGAAATATTTTGGAATAACACCACTCATAGTTGAGCCGGGAATAAAGACGGGTATCAACATAGCTCTGCCAAACCCGAAGCAGCTTGGAGCTGACAGAATAGTTGACGCAGTTGCGGCTTATCACATGTATGGTGGACCGGTTCTTACGGTGGACTTTGGGACTGCCACAACGTACGACCTCATAAATGCCGATGGCGTGTTTGAGGCTGAGGTCACGTCGCCGGGTATAAGGCTTATTGCAAATGCTCTGTGGACGGGAACAGCCAAGCTTCCTGAGATAGAGATAAAGGTGCCTGAGACGATACTGTGCAAGGACACGATATCCAGTATGCAGGCCGGTGTGTGCATGGGCTATATTGGTCAGACAGAGTATATAGTGAAGAGGATGCGCAAGGAGTCGGGATACGACAACATGAAGGTCGTGGCTACCGGCGGACTTGGAAAGATGATATATGAGAACACGGACTGCATAGATGTGTATGATCCGGATCTCACACTTCACGGACTCAGACTTATCATGGACAAGCAGAAATAAGTCGGATTTTGCAAATTATATATTATTATAGAAGCAATGGAGAAATTTATGGATTTCAGAGATAAATTAATCCTGGCGCCGATGGCTGGTGTATGTGACCAGCCATTTCGTCTTTTATGCAAGGAACAGGGCTGTGATATCCTGTACAGCGAGATGGTGAGCGCCAAGGCAATATATTACAAAAATAAGAACACGAAGCCGCTTCTGGCCATGGATGAGCGCGAGAAGCCATTTGGGCTGCAGCTCTTTGGCTCTGATCCTGAGATCATGGCGGAGATGGCAAAGAGGATAGAGGGCAACGGTTATTCGTTCATAGATGTAAATATGGGCTGCCCTGTGCCGAAGGTGGTCAACAATGGAGAGGGATCTGCGCTGATGAAGGATCCGGTTCTCGTCGGAAGGATAGTCGAAGCCATGGCAAAAGCCATAAGCATACCGTTGACCATCAAGATAAGAAGCGGATTTGACTCGGAGCATATAAATGCGCCTGAGATAGCACATATAGCCCAGGAGAGCGGGGCTGCCGCTGTGGCGGTGCACGGAAGGACAAGGCAGCAGTATTATCAGGGACATGCGGACTGGAGCGTCATAGCCAGGGTGAAGGAGGCGTGCAGCATCCCGATCATTGGAAATGGCGATATAAACACTCCTCAGGACATCATAGACATGAGGGCGCAGACAAACTGTGACGGCTTTATGATAGGAAGAGGCGCGAGGGGTAACCCGTGGATATTCCGTGACATGAAATACTACTATGAGCACGGCGAACTGCCGGACAAGCCTGACATATATGAAGTGAAGGATATGATGCTGAGACATGCGAGACTCATGGTCGAGTTCAAGGGTGAGTACACAGGTATCCATGAGATGAGAAAGCACGTGGCATGGTACTCGGTTGGGATGTATGATTCGGCAAAGCTCAGGAGCAATGTGAACCAGGTAGAGACGTACGCGGAGCTTGAGGAACTGCTCTGTAAATGGGCGGACAGCGCACCTGAAAAAGTCATTGTGAGTTAACATAAAAACAAGAAAATGTAACAGGAAATAAAGAAATTATTAAAAATTCTAAAGTAAAAATATACAAGATGCTAATTTGTTTCAAAAATGTTACGGTGCTAAAATGTAAAACATGCACAAAAACAGCGTTTTAAAATGTTGCATGTTTACATTAACGGAATTAAAGATTTTATGCGAGTTGTGCATGATTTACAAAAATAGCCACTTTGCTTGACCTTTCTTTTGACAGAGATTATAATAGCGTCATGAGTTAAATTTTAACGGTTTTGTAACAATTCTGAAACCGTAAAGAAATTAAGGAGAAAAGGTTATGCAAAAGTTTTCAGATTCATCACGTATGAAATCACAGAAACTAATGAAGACATCACTGAAAAGAAACGTAAAGAAGATTAGCATAGGAGCAGTACTCCTGGCAGTTGGATTT
>CAVCCL010000008.1:0-6635 GCA_963600665.1 Bifidobacterium catenulatum
AGTCGATACGAGAACAGAGCACAGGATACAGAAGGCCATGGACAATCTGATGAAGGGCAGAACAAGCTTTGTCATCGCACACAGACTGTCGACCATCAAGAACGCAGACATCATCCTCGTAATGAAGGACGGTGACATCATAGAGCAGGGTAACCATGAGGAGCTCATGGCTCAGAACGGATTCTATGCGGATCTGTATAACTCGCAGTGGAGTTAAAGAATAATTATGTTGCAATATTAAAAGGTTGTTAGTCATACATACAGATAGGTGTATGGCTAACAGCCTTTTTTTAGTTGAATATAAACTATACAGGTAATAATCAAATGTGTTAATCTAAATATAATAATGCAGATTAGTGTTGGGTTGAAAAAACTACAAGACGGTTTTGTGTTGTATAGAACTAGATGAACAAGTAAAAAAATAAATGGGAGGGGAAAGAATTGGGAGACGACGCAGAACTCTATATGGAAATGCAGGAGCCGGGTTTCTGGAATTGGGTAGAAAGCCTTAATGGTAAATATTCTGGTGACGACGACGAGGTGCTTGAGCAAGTATATAAACGCTATTTTTTTATTGATTACGAGAATGTAAATAGAGATGGTCTCAATGGAATCACAAGACTGACCGAAACAGATTGTGTTAGGATTTATTACAGTAATGCCGCTGAAACGTTAACGTTTGGATTACATAGAAGAATTAATGCTTCAAAAGCTCATTTCGATTACATAAAAGTGCAAATACCAATAAAGAATGCTGTGGACTGTCAGATATTGTTTGATATAAGAGATTTTGCAAAGAAACAGCGTGAAGCAGAGTATTTTATTGTTTCAAAAGATTCTGATTTTGACCAAGCTGTTGAGACTTTCAAGGCTAATCAGATTAAGGTGAAAAAGGTTGTAGAGATATGCAAGATGGCTGGAAATCAGAAAAGTGCATCAAACTCTTCTAATACAAAAAATAAAAGTGATCTGTCGGAGAAGGATAGACAGGAAGCTCAAATAAGATCTTTCTTTGAAGAACATTTTAAGGAAAAAGAATATGCTGCAAAGAAGGAAGAAATTGTGCAGTTGTTGTTAAAGTCAAAAAATAGACAGCAGATAAATAATGGTTTGCTTAAGATATTTAGAAATAATAAAGTCGGAGTAATTTATAAAAGGTTAAAACCCTTGATCAAAGATTTACCGGGAAGATAGGAATAAAAGTGGCGGTGAGCAGAAGTAAATAACTGTTCGCCGCTTTTTTTAAGAGAGCCTGTAGTTCATTTCTAGATAAATCCGTTATATACAAGCTTAATATGTGTGTGATACTATTAAATATTGTGGTGAGAAATTATATGTGAGGTCATACGATGAAAAATAAATACCAGAACACAGTGTACGCCTGTTTTGTGGGGTATATAGTGCAGGCGATCGTCAACAACTTTGTACCTCTGCTTTTTCTGACATTTGAGAAGAGTTACAACATCCCGCTCAGCAAGATCACTATGCTGATAACATTCAATTTTGGAATCCAGCTTGTCATCGATCTGCTGTCAGCCAAATTTGTGGACAGGATAGGATACAGGATATCGATAGTCCTTGCCCATGTATTTTCGGCGGCTGGGCTCATAAGCCTTGTGATACTGCCGGATGTGCTGCCAGATGCATTCACGGGAATATTTATCTCGGTGGTGATATACGCGGTGGGAGGCGGACTTATAGAGGTTCTGATAAGTCCTATCGTGGAGAGCTGTCCAAGTGATAACAAAGAAAAGGCGATGAGCCTTCTGCACTCCTTTTACTGCTGGGGACATGTGGCTGTGGTGTTGTTTTCAACCTTGTTTTTCAAGGTTTGCGGAATACAGAACTGGAAGGTCATGGCGCTGATATGGGCAGTGATCCCGATAATAAATGGCATTGCATTTACCAGAGTTCCGATAGCCTCGCTCATAGAAGAGGGAGAGAGCGGAATGACGATCAGGGAGCTCTGTATGAATAAGGCATTCTGGATACTCATGCTCATGATGCTGTGTGCGGGTGCCAGTGAACAGGGAGTCAGCCAGTGGGCGTCCACATTTGCAGAGCAGGGACTTGGAGTGAGCAAGGTTGTTGGAGACCTTGCCGGACCGATGGCATTTGCCGTGCTTATGGGAAGTGCAAGAACGTTCTATGGCAAATGGGGAGGCAGGATCGACCTGGACAAATTCATGATAGGCAGCAGTCTTTTGTGTATCCTGTCATACCTGTGTATATCCCTTGCGCCGTCCGCATTCGTATCACTTATCGGCTGCTCAGTCTGCGGATTTTCGGTGGGAATCATGTGGCCCGGAAGTTTCAGCAAGGCGTCGTCGGCTCTGCGAAATGGCGGAACGTCACTGTTTGCATTGCTGGCGCTTGCGGGGGATGTGGGCTGCTCCGGTGGACCGACCCTGGTGGGATTTGTGTCAAGTCTGGCATCGGACGATCTGAAACGCGGAATCCTTGCGGGAGTTATATTCCCAGTGTTTCTGCTTGTGGGGATACTTCTTCTGAGAAAGAAGAATACTAAAGAAATGTGAAAAGATAAAAACAACCGGGCATGTTTAGGAAGAAACATACCCGGCTATTTTTATGTATTATTCTATATTGAGAAAACTTATGATTCACTCTTATTCTCATAATAAGCTTCAATCTTTTTATCAATAACCAGATCTACAGGCACAAAAATTGCCAGAAAGATCAGTGTCATTATCAAAGCCCATACAAATGACTTATCAAAAAACTTTCCCGCAATAAATTGCGCGATGATAATAGCAATGACAGAAGTGATAATATTAACAATACTCTTCATCAAGTTGCAGTTCTTGGTGTTCTTATCTACCATATTTCCCCCTTTCGTCTCCTATAACAGAAATATGTTGATTTTTCTGCAACAGGAAAATAATAATTTAGAGAAATCCTTATATTCCCCTTATCCCCATTTTAACAATTCCACTTGAATCTTTAGATATCCCCTCAAGAACATGCGGAATTACCAACATATCCGTGCCGCATTTAGGACACTTTGCAATTCCTAGCAGTTCGTTGGTACTTTCCAAACGATATTCGGACTGATATTCGATACCGTTTTTCTGCCACATAAAAATATGTCTGCATTTGTAACACTGAACTTCACTGAATATATTCCCCATAATAACCTCCGCCGTAATTGCTTGTAGGTTTAGTTTAGCACATAGTTATTGACAATGGAAGAAACGACAGGTTTCATCTTTGAATGTAAGATGAAATACAAACAGGACTCATAGCTTACAGAAATTTGTCCAGCTCTGCATCAACATTCTTCCTCTTCTTGATCTTCGGGTGGTCGATGATGTTTCCCTTGGTGACGACCATCTCCAGATTCCTGAGGACGCGCAGATCGTCCAGAGGATTTCCTGCGGTGACTATCATGTCTGCATATTTGCCATTCTCGATTGAGCCGGTGAGCTGTCCGATCCCTGCAAGCTCCGCACTTCGCTTTGTCGCTGTATACAGTGCAAATGAGTTGGATACCCCGACATATTTGTGGAAGTAGTACAGCTCGCGCCAGAAGTCGTACTGTGTGATCCATGGACAGCCGACGTCATTTCCCAGCACAACAGGGATGTCATTTGCCAGGGCTGCCTTTGAGCAGTCAATGATTCCCTCAAATACGACATTTCCGTTGTACTGCTCGACCTCAGTCGCATTCGTGAGTGCGCGGTCAAACAGGGCATATGGAAGAGCAGGAGAGATAGTGGTGCAGAGGAATGCACCGCGTTCCTTGAAAAGCCTGATCATGTCGTCGTCCATCTTGGCGCCGTGCTCGATGGAATCAACTCCGTTTTCCAGAGCTACGCGCACACCCTCAGGTGATTCGACGTGAGCGGACACCATGTAGCCGTCTGCATGAGCCTTGTCGCAGACTGCGCGCACCATATCGGGTGACATTTTAAGTTCTCCCGGAACGCCCTTTTCCTTTGCGTCAAGAACTCCGCCGGTGATCATGAGCTTGATGATATCAACCTTTTCTTTCTCACATTTGTCCAGGTGGGCAAGTGCCTCATCTATGTTCGCGGCAGCGATGGCGACCGATCCCGCCATATGTCCGCCGGGAACCGAGATTCCCTGATTGGCGGCAAGGATACGCGGCCCCATCTTGGTGCCCGCTTCGATCTCGTCACGCAGTCTGGTGTCAAAGTCGCCAAGGCCGCCCACCGTCCTGATGGTTGTCACACCGCCTAACAGTTCGTCCTTTGCAAAGCCCGCCACCATGTTGTATGCGACTGCTCTGGTGAGAGCAGATCCCATGATGGTATTTACAAGTTTTTCATTGTCGCGCTGCTTCTTCTGCGGTTTTCCGCTTCCCGCAAGATGTACATGCATATTGATAAGACCCGGCAGAATGTAATGTCCCTGAAGGTCTATGATCTTGTATCCGCCAAGATCATCAGTATCCTTTACGATGTCATATATTTTGCCGTCCCTGACCAGGATACATAGCCCGGTCTGTATCTGCATATCTTTAGTTCCGTTTAATATTTTTCCGTTTGTAAATGCATAATTCATAGTCATACCTCGCTTATAAAATATGAATTTCCCATAGCTCAAATATACAATATATTAAACATGATTTGCAACAGATGAAAAACTTTATCAACAATAAGATTGCACACCCCCTTGAAGAGACAGAGGGCTGGTGATATAATCCAGTTCAGTGAATAAATAAAATAAATATTCATTGAGAGCGAATAAGGGTTGGAGGGCGTTATGAAATTTGATACAGAGATAAATAACTTTATGGCAACTCATACATTTAAACGGATCAAGGTGGATGGCATCAGCACCAGATATCTTCTGTGTGGAAATGAGGATTCGAAGTACACGCTGGTCTATCTTGTGGGAGGTACGGGAATTCCAGAGGTATGGCTTAACCACATATTGAAGATGGAGACCGATTTCCGCATTCTGACCATGGATTATCCAATGGAGATAGAGAGCATGGAGGCACTTGCCAGACACATAGTGCATCTTGTAGATGTGCTGGATCTGAGAAATACGATATTCATCGGTGCATCGCTTGGAGGATTTGTCGCACAGCTTGTAGGAAGGATAGCCCCGGAGCGCGTGTCGGGAGTATGTCTCTACTCCACATGCAGTCTGTCGGAGGCGAGTGTCATGGATCTGAAGAAACAGTATAAATCATACGGAGTCATGCTGGTGCTTATGAAGATCCTGCCATATTCCTGGGTTCGCAGCCTTTCTCTGAATATATCAAAGAAACAGATAGGCCTTGAGAACGAGGATCAGGAGGGCCGTACATATATGGAGGATCTCTTCACATGGGTGTTCAGCCGATATACAAAGGAATTTGATACACACATGACAAAGCTTCTTGCGGATATACCTAATCTTGACTTTATGACAAAGGAAGATTACGCCAGGTTTGATGACCGCTCACTTCTTGTACTTCCAAAGAATGACAGGGCATTTTCAGAGGCGGCACAGAAGGATCTGAGGGACAGTATGCCGCGGGCACTTGTGAAATGGGTCAATGCAGGACACACGGCGACACTGTTCAAGGTAGATACATATGTGGATGCCACAAGAGAATTTATAAAAGGATTGGAGGGAGCAGATGCCAGCTAATTTTACAGAAGAACAGAGACAGGAGATAAGGGAAAAGCTCATCGCAGTGGGTTATGATCTGATCCGGGAGATGGGACTTAAGAAGATGAAGGTGTCCATCATCGCGGAGAGGGCCGATATCGCCACGGGAACATTTTATCATTTCTTTGAGTCCAAGGAAGCATATGTGGAGGCTCTGATATGTGAACAGGATCTGAAGAGCCAGGCACAGCTCGTTCCGTTATTGCAGGCCAATGGCAAACTCACGCTTGAGCAGGCGATCAGGTGGTTCCGGGATTCATTCAGGAAGGAGAACAATATCCTGATGGAGCTCACCCTGGATGACTGGGTATGGCTCAAGACACACCGGACGAAGGACGGCCTGTTTAGTCCATCCCATGATGCGGACGAGGCAATGAGATATCTGTCCTTTGTGGATGGGGTAAGACCTGATCTCGATATCCGCATCATCATCAATTTTTTCAAGACCATCTACAGTATGGCCCAGAACAGGGACACATTCATCGATGAAGTGTTCGAGACCAATATAGACATGATATTTGAGTGCATATACAACTATGCCGCAGATAAATCAAACAAATAGTCAAAGGAGAATACAAATGGTAGCAAAAGTAGCAATTGAGGCAGTTATCTACAGTCTGGTTTACACAGTGTTTATGCTGATCCTGTTCAAGATACAGGGCGCAAAGCATCAGCTCTACAATTATCCGAAGGCGATCCAGGATCGTGCCAAGGAGCTTGGGATCATCACCCAGGAGGAACTCGATGCAAATGCAAAGAAGAACAAGATATGGGGAATTATTGTCATGGTGGTTTTGTGCGTAGCCATAACATGCGCTGTCAACAAGCAGACCTCATTCCTTGCAGGATTTGTTCAGTCATACATATTCCTGAACGCATTTTCACTGTTCGATGCGCTGGTGATAGACACGATCTGGTTCTGCCATGGAAAATGGTGGGTGATCCCTGGAACAGAGGACATGACAGAGGCATATCACGATTATGCATTC
>CAVCCL010000009.1:0-2225 GCA_963600665.1 Bifidobacterium catenulatum
GATGTAAGCATAGCCACTTTCTTTGTCACTTCCATCCTCATTTTCAAAATTGTCGTAATCAATAGGGAGACGAACGTGGTCAAGTCCCCATGATGCTATCCTGGCAATGTCTTTTTCCGTGATAAATGTGTCAAGGTGTTCCTTGTCAAGTGGTCCCTGTGAAAGCCATCCGCCTAAGTTTACGCCTTTTTTGAAGCCATCCAATGTTCTCATAATCCATAACCTCCTGTGAAATAATAAAATATATATTGCTCTCATTTGTCGTTCGTGGGTGCTTATCCGTTTCGTTTTCTGTGATTTTATAGTAGCATTTGCACCATTATACAAATACAACAAATGTGTTATTAATAGAATAATTGTGTTATAGTAATGTAATAGAAAGGCGGATTAACCATGAACATATCAAATGAGATCGTAAAACAGCAGTTTGTTCAGAGAGAGTACGGACTGGCGCACCCGACATACGACAGTGAACTTGATTTTTATCAGCTCGTGAGCAGTGGCAATGTGAAGGCATTGTCGGGTATGCTCCTCTCGAGGGAGGAGGATGCCGAGGTTCTGGCGGCCAGGGGAATATTGTCAGAGGATAAAGTCCGCAACCGGAGATATCATGAGATCGTGCTTGTGGCAATGATATCCAGGTTCTGCATAGAAGAGGGCATGGAGGAGATGGAAAGCTACAATCTCAGTGACTTCTATATTAATAAGCTGGATAAAGCGCAGACCACACAGCAGGTTATAGAGCTACACAATCAGATAATCATGGATTATGCCAAAAGGATGCGCCGGGTGAAGAAGAAAACAGTCATATCGCCACACTGTGTCAAGGCTATGGATTACGTATATGACCATTTGCATGAAAGGATAGATGTGCGGGAAGTGGCAGAATTTGTGGGAGTGGAACGTTCTTATCTGAGCAAACTATTTCATAAGGAGGTCGGTCAGACGATCTCAGATTACATCATGGAGAAGAAGCTGCAGACCGCGAGAAATATGCTGCTTTATTCGGATTTCTCCTGCACGGAGATATCCCAGTATCTCGCATTTGCAAGCGGAAGCTATTTTGCAAAATGCTTCAAGGCAAAATACGGAGCAACTCCGAATTCCTATCGCAGGACAAATTACAGGAAACACTGGAAAGAGGCGAAATCATAGGCTTGTAATGGGCTGGTATAATTGACAACATCTGTCAAAGGTTGTAGAATTACATGAGTTTTATTTGTATATATAAGGAGAATGAATAGCTATGTCATCTTTTAGATTTCATGTGGCTCTCGCAGCCGCCAAACTGAGTAAGGGACTCATCCAGCTCCTGGGTAGGAACGGTACGCATACACCTGGAGTTATCGCCCTGAAGATATGTCCGGATTTCCTGGCACAGGCGCCAAAGGCACCGCTCACCATATGTGTCACTGGAACAAATGGTAAGACTACCTGTAGCAACCTGATAACGGATGTTCTGGAGAAGGACGGAAGAAGAGTTGTCAGCAACCGAACAGGTTCCAATATCGTTCCTGGATGTACGACAAATGTCATCAACAGCCTTACATTTACGGGAAAGGTCAGAGTTGATGCCACTGTATTTGAGGTGGACGAGCGTGCTTCAAGGCTGATACTTCCATATGTGAAGCCGGATTATCTTGTTGTAACAGGACTTTTCAGAGATTCACTCAAGAGAAATGCGCACCCTGATTATATTTTCAGTGTCATAGATACCTATTGCCCTGATTCTGCAAAGGTTATCCTGAATGCTGACGAGCTCTGCTCAAGCATGTTGAAGAAAGACAGCTACAGAGTGTTCTATGGAATCGGCAAGCAGCCTGATGACAAGACTGAGCCATACAACCTTATCGCGGATTACCAGATCTGCCCTAACTGCGGCGAGAAGCTGAAGTACAATTACCTCAGATATCATCACATCGGCGATGTGGTATGCCCGAAGTGTGGACTTCACTCACCGGATAAGAAGTATCTGGCAACCGACATAGACAGAGAGAAGATGACAATTACTATACAGGAGGGAGACAAGAAGACAGTTTATCCACTGATCCATACAGCTCTCTTCAATATATATAATGAAGTTACAGTTATCTCAGCATTGCGCGAGATTGGTCTCTCGGCTGAGAGAGTAAAGGAACTCATGGGACAGATCCATATTCCTGATTCCCGTCACAATGAGACCACAGTGAATGGCGTTACAGTCATTCAGGCGCTCTCAAAGGGAC
>CAVCCL010000010.1:0-8361 GCA_963600665.1 Bifidobacterium catenulatum
GCTGGTTGGAGGTGGATTGCTATATTACATGGGACTGGAATCCGGAACGGCGGTTTACGAGCTGGTCGACTGCTTCTTTATAGTGGCGATGATCGAGGAGCTGGGCAAATTCCTTGGAATGTTAATACTTACATGGAAAAATAAGAACTTTGACCACAGCTATGACGGTGTTATATATGGCGTGTGCTCGTCGCTTGGATTTGCCACACTGGAGAATATCCTGTATGTATTCCAGGGCGGAATAGGACTCGGAATCCTGAGGGCTGTGACAGCAATCCCGCTTCACTGCTCATGCGGCGTTATCATGGGATATTTCTACTCAAAGGCGAGAGAGAATGCGAACAAGGGCGAGGGTGCCGCAGGCAATATGCTGATCGCCTACTTAAGCGCCATGGGAATACACGGACTGTATGATTTTGTGCTGTCGATTGATGACACCAGCGTGATCCTGTGCATACTGGTTCTGATCCTGTCGGTGGTTCTGATGTTCCTGCTCATATCCCATGCGGCAAAGAACGATCATATCATAGCGGTAAATCCTATATGGGTGAATCCGTATAACTTCAGATATATACCTATGCGTGGATACAATCAGCCAAATATGTACGGCCAGAACATGCAGTACAATCAGCCAAATGTATATGGCCAGAGGCAGAACAACGTACGGACAAATGCATACGGCCAGCCGGGGCAGTACAATAATCAGCAGAGTGGCTACAGCCAGCAGACCCGGTATGGTCAGCAGTATAATCCGCAGAGTGGCAATGTTCAGCGACTACAGTATGGTCAGCAGAATAACCCGCAGAGCGGCTATGGTCAGCAGAATGGTTACGGTCAGCGGCCAGGGCAGTACAACCAGCCGGGCGGCTACAATCAACAGCCAGGACAGTACAATCAGCAGTCAAGTGGCTACGGACAGACACCGCGGTACGGTCAGCAGAATGGCTACAGCCAGCAGACCCAGTATGACCGGCAGTCACAGCAGAATAATCAGTATAGCGGCTATGGCCAGCAGACACGGTACGGTCAGCAGTCACAGCAGAACAATCAGCAGACTGGCTACAGCCAGCAGACACATTACGGCCAGCAGCCATCACAGTATGATCCGCAGAACACATACAGACAGCAATAAAATATTTATATAGAGGAGAACAGGCAAATGTTATTGATAAAGAATGGAAGAGTCGTTGATCCGGTCACCCAGACAGACGAGGTCATGGATGTGCTCATCGACGGCAATCACATAGTTAAGACAGGATACGATCTGGAGGCAGAGGGCGCGGAGGTCATCGATGCAGATGGACTTGTAGTTGCACCGGGACTGGTCGACACACATGTACATTTCCGCGATCCGGGATTTACTTACAAGGAGGACATCGAGACAGGTGCCGCCGCAGCAGCAAGAGGAGGCTTCACGATGGTGGTATGTATGGCAAATACAAAGCCGGCGGTGGATAACCTTGAGACTCTCAAGTACATACAGGATAAGGGTGCAAAGACCGGCATACATGTAGTTCAGACAGCCACAGTCACCAAGGACCTTGCGGGCAAGGAACTCGTGGACATGGACAGCCTTGCGGCTGCAGGTGCGGCAGGATTTACCGATGACGGAATCCCTATCATGGATGAGAAGCTTCTCCTTGAGGCTATGGAGAAGGCAAGGGAGCTTGATCTTCCGGTGAGCCTTCATGAAGAGGATCCGCTGTTCATCGTACAGCCGGGAGTGAATCAGGGAAAGGTATCAGAGAAGCTTGGATACGGCGGTGCATCCCGCACAGCGGAGGATATTATGGTTGCAAGGGACTGTGTCCTTGCACTTCACACAGGTGCATCAGTATGCATACAGCATATAAGCTCAGGAAATTCTGTGGATATAGTGAGAACTGCAAAGAAGCTTGGAGCGGATGTTCATGCGGAGGCAACTCCACATCATTTCACCCTTATAGAGGATGCCGTGTTGAAGTATGGCACCATGGCGCGTATGAATCCACCTCTCAGAACTGAGAAGGACAGAAGACAGATCATAGAGGGAATACAGGATGGCACAATAGATATGATAGTGACGGATCACGCTCCGCACAGCAGTGAGGAGAAGGCGAGACCGCTTGACAAGGCGCCAAGTGGAATAACAGGACTTGAGACATCTCTTGCCCTTGGAATATATTCCCTTGTACAGCCTGGATATATATCACTCATGAAGCTCATGGAACTCATGAGCAGGAATCCTGCAGAATTTTACCGCATGGAACCGGGCAAGATAGCTGAGGGAGCTCCTGCGGATATAGTTATATTTGGCGAGAATGAGCAGTGGACAGTGAACAGCTTTGCGTCAAAGGCGTCCAACAGTCCATTTGCAGGCTGGACTCTCCCGGGAAGGGTTCACTATACAATCTGTGGCGGAAACATCGTGTATGACGCGGAGAAATACGATGCAGAACATGATGCGTAAGATGCAGGAATCATGATGCGTAAGATGTGGGAAGCAAGATGCGGCAGCAGGATATGAGAAGATCATAACAGAGATGGGACATATAGATATGGACAAGATAAGACGACATTATACATTCAGAGGAAGAGTACAGGGCGTTGGCTTCAGGTACAGGGCGAACTATGCTGCATCCATGTACGGAGTCACCGGCTGGGTGTGCAACAGATATGATGATTCTGTTGAGATGGAGGCGCAGGGACTGCCTGAGGCGATAGACAAGGTGATAGCAGTCCTCAGAAATGACAGATATATATTTATAGAGGATATGGATGTCAGGGAGATACCTCTGGAGGATGACAGCGGATTTCATGTTAGATCAAGCTGGTAACGCGCGTAGATAAGGAGAGTGGACATATGGTAAAGATAGATTTGATAACGGGCTTTCTGGGCTCAGGCAAGACGACATTTATTAAGAAGTATGTGAGCTACCTTGTGGATAAGGGTTATAATGTCGGCATCCTTGAAAATGATTACGGTGCAGTAAACGTGGACATGATGCTTCTTCAGGATGTGATGGGCGAGAACTGCCATGCTGAGATGGTGGCAGGAGGCTGCGGTGAGGACTGCCACAAGAGAAGGTTCAAGACAAAGCTCATAGCTATGGGAATGAGCGGCTATGACAGAGTCATTGTTGAGCCGTCCGGTATATTTGATGTGGATGAATTCTTTGACGTTCTCCACGAGGAGCCACTTGACAGATGGTATGAGGTGGGAAGTATCATTTCCATAGTCGATGCCGGATTTGACCGGGATATGAGCAGACAGTCCAGATATGTGCTTGCGTCTGAGGTTGCGAACTGTGGAACTCTGGTGATGAGCAAGGTTCAGGATGCATCGGAGGATGAGAGGAGGAGCACAATAGAATATATCAATGAAGTGCTCACCGAATTCCAGTGTAAGCGTCAGTTCGGTGATGATGTTCTGGAGAAGAACTGGGATGATTTTACGAATGAAGACTTTGAAGGTTTTATGTCAACCGGATACAAATTAAACGACTATGTAAAGTTATGGTTCAAACAAAGTGATGTGTTCAATTCGGTGTACATCATGAATAAGGTCATGCCTCAGGAGCGGCTTGAGACGATAGTCAGGGATATATTTGCGGATAAGGAATGTGGAGATGTCTTTAGAATCAAGGGTTTTCTCCCTGTAAATGACACCGGATGGATAGAGCTCAACGCCACGGCAAAAAAGGCCGAGGTGAGACCCATAGAGAACGGGCAGGAGATCATAATTGTGATCGGTTCGAATTTGGTGGAGGACAAAATAAAACGGTACTTTGAGTAAAGAGGCTGATGGACAGGAGCGGATTTTCATGACAGACAGGGCTAAGAAATTGAACAGAGAAGAGAAGCTTCAACTTCAGGCAGAAAAGCTGAAAGAACAGGCACAGATAGATCTTGAGGGATATGTTATGTGCCGTTCTGCACTCAGGGCGACCAGAACGGATCTTCATGAGGAGTCGGAACGGTACGACAGACTCAGGGAAGAATATGAAGAACTGAAGAACAGACGCGCGCCATACAAGGTGCTGTTCTATAAACGCAGAAGGATCAGAAAGTGTAAGAAGCACATAAAGGAGCTGGGCAGGGCAAAGAAACGTCTGCGCAAGCAGATGAAGGAACACCGTGAGGGTGTCAGACGAAGAACTGTTACGAACACATTTGCATTTGTTGCAGCGCTTGCGATGTTCGCCATGATGGCGTGGAGGATATGGCAGCTTGCACAGGGCGTGTATTATATGGCGTTCTACCACAATGGCGAGGCTCTTGAGATAACGGCTGTTGCTGTGCTCAGGCAGCTTCTGCTTGTGGCGTGTATCATATATGGCCTGGTGGTTGTATGGC
This sequence comes from Bifidobacterium catenulatum, assembly GCA_963600665.1. GTDB lineage: Bacteria > Bacillota > Clostridia > Lachnospirales > Lachnospiraceae > Coprococcus. Next base: position 4,336 of record CAVCCL010000010.1, read on the forward strand.
AGTCACTGCAGGTGTGGGGCATGAAGCGGGAAGGCTGGAATGGTGTAATAAGAATTAAGGTGAAACAGAAGGCCTACTGGATTATGATGATAGGCGTACCGCTTCAGATAGTCAGCCATGGAGATATGCTGACGAATGCCATGATGCTTATAACGATTATCAGTCAGATGGTCATGGCGGCACTTTTGTCGACAGTTCAGTCGAGAAGGATACTTGTGAAGATATTTGCGTGGTGCTATGTCGGGGGAATCTGCGTGATATGGCTGTATGGCGGAGTGTACTGCAGAAACTTTGAGATATCGGGAAATGATTCCGGAACCAGCACCTATGCGGTTGACAACAAGTCGAATTTCTCACAGATATGGGAGATGTCCACTGAACCGGAATTCTATCATATGGGTATGTATGCCCAGAACAGGGATACCGATTATGGCATGATGATCATTCCGGGACTTGCGTATGCTGATACCATAGGCAGTGAGTCGAGGGAGATAGAGAACTGTACTTCCATGACACCACAGGGGCTGGCGGTGACGAAGGAGTATACATTTGTCAGTGCATATTGCAAGACGAAGAAACATAAATCAGTGATATTTGTTCTTGATACACAGACCGGGGAATATATTAAAACACTGGTTCTCAAGGACACGACGCACGCCGGAGGACTTGCGTATGATACGAAGAACAATGTGCTGTGGGTTTCCTCGTATATGATCGATGAGGATGAGGACAGGAGCAGGAAGGCATCCATATCATGTCTTACACTGGACTCTATAGAGAAATACGATGCGGCTCAGGGAAAGCCGATAAAATACAGGAACACATGCAGCGTCATGTTCCCTGCAACGTCATTTATCACGATATATGACGGACATATATATGCGGGCTACTGGCGAAAGGATAAGAACAGCTACAGTATGGCGGCCAGCTACGAGATCGTAAATGGCGGCACCGCCATATCCTCGGAGGAGGACGAGGCTTTCTATATACCCGGAAGGGTACAGGGGCTTCAGGTGTACAAAAATGAGATAATATTCTCTATATCCTATGGTATAGATGAATCCAGGATAGAGGTCTATGATACCGATACAGGCAAGCTGTCCAGTGTGAATTACGGAACAGAGACACCGAGACAGGTGGTTAAGCTTCCACAGAAGCTGGAGCAGATATATTCGTATAATGGCAAATTATACTGCCTGTTCGAGTCTGCAAGCTTTGCATACAGGCTGACAGCACCGGTGTGTATGGACAGGATCGTGGGGCTTGATGAGATGGCACTTGTAGAGTAGCTCAAAGTGGTTCAAGGTGAAAAAAATGGAGGGTTTGGGATGAACGAACAGAATATTAACAATGGAATGAACGGAGGACCGGGGATGCCCCCGCCGCCACCGCAAGGGTATATGAACATGAATGGGGGACCGGGAATGCCTCCGCCGCCACCACAGGGGTATATGAACATGAACGGAGGACCGGGGATGCCCCCACCGCCGCCTCAGGGTTATATGAACATGAATGCCAGACCGCCGCAGAGGAGAAATCCTGCGGTGTCTCCGAACAGATTTAGGATGTTTGGTATTCCGGTACTGGTATATGCGATCATATGTGCGGCATGTCTGTACAGCAACTGGTCGAGTATACTGTCGGCTGTGCTTTCGATAGTATCAATAGTGTTTATCAGTACATGTATGGTACGATATGAGAAGAACATCGGTGCAGACCGTGAGATCATGACCACTGGAGCTGCGTTGTCGAAACAGAGTATACTGATCCCATATTATATTCTTGTGTTCATGATGTCGGTTGCCCTGAGTCTCACAGACGAGGGATATATCATATTTGGATGTAATGTGGGAATAATCGTTACAGAGATGTATGCGGTTATGACATATTTCAATGACACCGAAAAGCATGGGATCTTCAAGGGAATATTCTCATTTTTTGAGATGTTCTTTGGATCGATAGGGTATGTAAACATGCCATTTGCCGACAGAAAGGCGGAGCGTGAGATAACCGGCAAAAAGAGAAATTCCAAGCTGATGTATATACTTCTTGGATGCGTGATAGCACTCCCTATACTGGTGATCGTGCTCAATCTGCTGTCTTCGGCGGACCCCGTGTTTGCGAAGGTCATAAAGGACATATTTGGCAAGCTGTTTTATTCGTGGGATATAGTCAAGATCGTGCTGTTTGCTGCGGTTATATTCCTGTTTGTGTACGGATTTATAGTTAAGGCAGGGCGCAGAGATCTCGGTTCGAAATCTCCGAAGGAAGGCTGCTATGATCCTGTGACGGGAATAACGGTAACGATCGTGCTCACGGTATTTTATCTGATATTTGCAGTTGTTCAGATCGTATATCTGTTCATGAACAGTGCAGGACTTCCGGATGACATGACATACGCTGAGTATGCAAGACAGGGATTTTTCCAATTGCTCTTCGTAGCTGTGGTAAATGTATGCCTGGTGCTCATATTCAGTGCGATATTCAGAAGGAGCGCAGTGCTGAACGTGTCCCTGCTTGTGATGTGTATATGTACATACATAATGATCGCGTCATCGGCCGTGAGACTGTCAATGTACATTGCGGAATATGATCTGACATACCTCAGAATAAATACCATATGGGCGCTGATAGTCACATCTATTGTGATGCTCGGTGTTATCATAAGCCTGTTCTGGAGGGATATGCCGCTGTTCAGATATATATTTATGACGGTTCTTGTGATGTTCACGCTGTATGCATTTGTCAGACCTGGCGCAGTGATAACAAAGTACAATATCAGTCAGGCGCACAATGGCAAGAAAGTGGATCTCGAGTATGTGATGGATATAGGTAATGACGGAGTTCCATATCTGATCGATTATTTCAGGACCAAAGACATTACGCCCGAAATGGTCATGGAGGAAGTGATGTCGAAATATAGCGAGGACACCTACTACTGGAGAGACGACACGGTGGGAGAGAGGCTTGAAAAGATGCTTAAGGAGAATGACGACAAGGGCTATATAAGAAGCTTTAACTTCTCCAGATACAGAGCTTCAAAAGCTATAGAGAATTATATAAAGTAGCGCAATATAGAATTATAGATCACAATGAAGAAAGCCCCCTGCTTTCGGTTATTTACACCGGAGACAGGGGGCTTTTAGCTGCAATAAATATTAGTCGTCCTCTTCAGGAACGTAATGTCTTGATGTGTAATACTCAAATATATCCTCGGACTTGTCGTATGGGAGGAACTGGGATCTCTCTCTTACAATCCACTCATCTCCATTGTGGAGAACCTCACCGAATACATAGCAGTTATTGTGCTTTGCATCCTCACACGCCTTGAAGATGGCATCCTCACGAACATAGACCTTCTCGGTGTGCTTGCATTTGATCAGTGCAAATACGTTGTCCACCTCGGCCAGGCACTGCTTGTGAAGGTTGCCGTTGTAGATGTAGAGGAAGAGGATGATCCTTCCAACGTTCTCACCTCTGTCAAGGTAGATACGCATCTCCTCATCGATTCCTTCCTTCTCACCAGTCCTGTCATCGCCCTTCAGAACAACAGAATCGCTTCTGCTGTACTTGTGACCCCAGAATACCAGCTCAGGATCAGAGCCGTCATTGTGCTCAACGATCGCTGCAAGGTTGAGGTCATATGTGTCCTCTGATGTAGCACTCATTATACTGTCTATGGCAATCTTGATCTTTTTCTTGAGGTCGACCTTCTTGGCATCCCAGCCAATGCCGACCGTAAGTTTATTATCACCTTTTACAACATATTCGTTCATACAAAAAACCCCCTTAGATTACAAGAAGAATAATAATGTGTCTATGAAGAATGTTGGTACAAGAATAGCAACTGACCATACGAGGTAGCCTACAAATGAAGGCATCTTGATACCATTTTCTTCGGCTATTGAACGTACCATAAAGTTAGGTGCGTTTCCTATATAAGTGTTGGCTCCCATGAATACGGCACCGCAGGAGATAGCCATCAGCATGACCTGAGGAACTACACCCATAGCAGTGCTTATACCC
>CAVCCL010000011.1:0-6040 GCA_963600665.1 Bifidobacterium catenulatum
GATCTCATCCCGCCGGGCCGGTTTTTCTATACATCTTTTCTCAATTAATAAAAAAATCTAAAAAATTTCCAAAATATAGTTGACAAATATTGCATTTGCTGTTAGGATAGTAAACTGTCACTATTATGGCTTCGTGTGCATACACATCATAATAGGGTGATAAATGGCTTTAAAACACTTATTTAAACTAAGGTTTGTCTTAAAAAGCATAAAAATAAATTCCAAGGGGTGAATGTGTCGATGGAAAAGAACAGAATTAGTCCTGTCAAGTCTGGAAAAGGCTACAGAATGAGCTACGCTAAGCAGAAGGACGTCCTGGAGATGCCTAACTTCATAGAGGTTCAGAAGAATTCATATAACTGGTTCTTAACTGACGGTCTGAAGGAAGCATTCAGGGATATTTCTCCTATCACTGATTACTCTGGACAGTATAGTCTTGAGTTCGTAGATTTCCAGTTCTGTAAAGATGACTTGAAGTACAGTATCGAGGAATGCAAGGAGAGAGATGCAACATATGCGGCGCCTCTCAGAGTCAAGGTCAGACTCAGAGTCGGAGATGCTAAGGAGATGTCAGATCATGAGATATTCATGGGTGATCTTCCTCTTATGACAGAGACAGGAACATTCGTTATCAATGGTGCAGAGCGAGTTATAGTAAGCCAGTTAGTGCGTTCACCTGGTATTTACTATGATATAACACATGATAAGGTTGGTAAGAAGCTGTATGCATGTACAGTAATTCCTAACAGAGGTGCATGGCTGGAGTATGAGACAGATTCCAACGATGTATTCTATGTTCGTGTGGATAGAACCAGAAAGGTACCTGTAACTGTTCTTATCCGTGCACTTGGTCTTGGAACAGATCAGGAGATCATAGATTTATTTGGCGAGGAGCCAAAGATCATGGAGAGTCTTAACAAGGATCCTGCAAAGTCATATGCAGAGGGCGTGGTAGAGCTTTACAAGAAGATCAGACCAGACGAGCCTTCAGTAGTTGAGAATGCAGAGAGCCTTATTAATGCTATGTTCTTTGATGCGAGAAGATACGATCTTGCAAAGGTTGGACGTTACAAGTTCAACAAGAAGCTTGCTCTCAAGGCTCGTATAGCAGGACATGTCCTTGCTGAGGATGCTATCGATCCTAGCACAGGAGAGGTTATCGCTGAAGCTGGAACAACAGTATCAGAGGAACTTGCAGACACAATTCAGGATGCAGCAGTTCCTTATGTTATGATCCAGACAGAGGAGAGAAACGTTAAGGTTCTTTCTAATATGATGGTCAACATTGCCAACTATGTGGATTTTGATCCTGCTGAGCTCGGCATTGTGGAGAGAGTATATTATCCGGTTCTCGAGGGACTCCTCGAGGAGTACGGTGATGATACAGAGAAGCTCAAGGCTGCCATAGAGAGAGACATGTCAGACCTCGTACCAAAGCATATTACAAAGGAAGACATATTTGCTTCTATAAATTACAACATTCACCTCGAGTATGGCATTGGTAATGACGATGACATCGACCATCTGGGCAACAGACGTATCAGAGCGGTTGGAGAGCTTCTTCAGAACCAGTATAGAATCGGTCTTTCAAGACTTGAGAGAGTTGTAAGAGAGAGAATGACAACACAGGATGCTGAGTCTATCACACCTCAGTCCCTTATCAATATCAAGCCTGTAACGGCCGCTGTTAAGGAGTTCTTCGGAAGTTCACAGTTGTCACAGTTTATGGATCAGAATAACCCTCTGTCAGAGCTGACTCACAAGAGAAGACTTTCAGCCCTTGGTCCTGGTGGACTTTCACGAGACAGAGCCGGATTCGAGGTTCGAGATGTACACTATACACACTACGGTAGAATGTGTCCTATCGAGACCCCTGAGGGTCCTAACATCGGACTTATCAACTCACTGGCTACATATGCGCGTATCAACGAGTATGGTTTCGTTGAGGCTCCATATAGAAAGCTGGATAAGACAGACCCTTCTAACCCTGTTGTTACAGATGAGGTTGTTTACCTTACAGCAGACGAGGAGGACAGATACAGAGTAGTACAGGCTAATGAGCCTATAGATGAGAATGGACACTTTGTCAAGAACAATGTATCAGGAAGATTCAGAGCTGATACAACCGAGTTCCCTAAGTCAAAGGTTGATCTCATGGATGTATCACCTAAGATGGTATTCTCAGTTGCTACATCGATGATCCCATTCCTTCAGAACGATGATGCTAACCGTGCCCTCATGGGATCAAACATGCAGCGTCAGGCGGTTCCTCTTATGATGACAGAGTCAGCAGTAGTTGGAACAGGTATGGAGGCAAAGGCTGCTGTAGATTCAGGTGTCTGCGTCGTTGCCAAGAGAGACGGTGTTGTAGAGTATTCAAACAGCACAGAGATCTGTGTAAGAGCAGATGAGGATGGAACAAAGGATGTATATCACATCATCAAGTTTGCACGAAGCAACCAGGGTAACTGTATGAACCAGAGACCTATCGTGTTCAAGGGTGACCATGTAAAGGCTGGAGAGGTTATCGCAGATGGTCCTTCAACATCCGGCGGAGAGATCGCACTTGGTAAGAACCCACTGATCGGTTTCATGACATGGGAAGGTTACAACTACGAGGATGCGGTTCTTCTCAGCGAGAGACTTGTACAGGATGATGTATACACATCAATTCATATAGAGAAATACGAGTGTGAGGCTCGTGATACCAAGCTTGGTAAGGAGGAGATCACAAGAGATCTTGCCGGTCTGTCAAATGATGTCCTCAAGGATCTTGATGAGAATGGTATCATCAGAATCGGCGCAGAGGTTCGTGCCGGTGATATTCTCGTCGGAAAGGTTACTCCAAAGGGAGAGACTGAGCTGACAGCAGAGGAGAGACTTCTTCGTGCCATCTTCGGTGAGAAGGCAAGAGAGGTAAGAGATACATCACTGAAGGTTCCACACGGAGCATTCGGTATTGTTATAGATGCAAAGGTATTTACACGTGCTGATGGAGACGATCTTCCAGCGGGCGTAGATAAGAAGGTCAGAGTATATATAGCGCAGAAGAGAAAGATCCAGGTCGGAGATAAGATGGCTGGTCGTCATGGTAACAAGGGTGTAGTTTCACGAGTGCTCCCTGTTGAGGATATGCCATTCCTTCCAAACGGACGTCCTCTTGATATCGTGCTTAACCCACTGGGCGTTCCTTCACGAATGAACATCGGACAGGTCCTCGAGATCCATCTCGGACTTGCTTCACAGGTTCTTGGATTCAAGGTATCCACTCCAGTATTCAATGGTGCTACAGAGTTTGATATCATGGATACACTGGAGATGGCAAATGACTATGCAAATGGTACATGGGAAGACTTCGAGGCTAAGTACAAGGATACAGTAAAGCCTGAGGTTATGGATTACCTCTACACGAACAGAGACCACAGAGCAGAGTGGAAGGGCGTGCCTATCAACAGAACAGGTAAGGTTCAGCTCCGTGATGGTAGAACAGGTGAGAACTTTGATGCCCCTGTAACTATCGGTTACATGCATTATCTCAAGCTGCACCATCTGGTTGATGATAAGATCCATGCTCGTTCAACCGGTCCGTACTCACTGGTAACACAGCAGCCACTGGGTGGTAAAGCTCAGTTCGGTGGACAGCGTTTCGGAGAGATGGAGGTTTGGGCTCTTGAGGCTTATGGTGCTTCATACACACTGCAGGAGATTCTGACAGTTAAGTCTGATGATGTTGTAGGACGTGTTAAGACATACGAGGCTATTATCAAGGGCGACAATATACCTGCACCTGGTGTGCCTGAGTCATTCAAGGTACTTCTCAAGGAGTTCCAGGCTCTCGGACTTGATGTAAGAGTTGTAAGAGAGGAAGAGGACGAGGAAGGCAACAAGAAGATGGTTGAAGTTGATCTCAGCGAGACCATGGAAGCTTATGATTACAACACAAGTATCAAGAGACTTCTCAGCGACAGATCATCAGACAGAGACGATGATATGGATGAGAGCGATGCACCTGAGGTGTTCAGAGGCGATGACGCAGATGAGCTTCAGGCAAGCGGATTCTCAGAGGTTGATGAGAACGGCGATATAAGTGATATGGAAGACCTCGGCGATTCAGATTATATGGATAATAATGAGGAAGAATAAGAAAGGAGCTTTGTAAGATGCCAGAATACAATGTAGACAATGCAGAACAGGAAAAGTCATTGAACTTTGACGCAATAAAAATCGGACTTGCATCTCCTGAAAAGATAAGAGAATGGTCACATGGTGAGGTAAAGCGCCCTGAGACTATCAACTATAGAACACTTAAGCCTGAGAAGGACGGTCTGTTCTGTGAGAGAATATTTGGACCACAGAAGGACTGGGAGTGTAATTGTGGTAAGTACAAGAAGATCAGATTCAAGGGAATCGTGTGTGATAAGTGTGGAGTTGAGGTAACAAAGTCCAACGTTCGTAGAGAGCGTATGGGACATATCGAGCTCGCTGCTCCTGTATCACATATATGGTACTTCAAGGGAATTCCCAGCCGTATGGGACTGATCCTTGATATATCACCAAGAGTGCTTGAGAAGGTATTGTACTTCTCATCATATATAGTAACAGATCCAAAGGATACTCCACTTGCTTACAAGCAGATCCTCAACGAGCAGGAGTTCAGAGAGGCAGAGAAGGAGTATGGTTACGGTTCATTCGTTGCAGAGATGGGCGCAGAGGCTATACAGAAGCTTCTCAAGGCAATAGACCTTGATGCTGAGAGCGAAGAGCTTAAGAAGGAGCTTGAGACATGCAGCGGACAGAAGCGTACAAGGATCATCAAGAGACTTGAGGTAATGGAGGCATTCAGAACATCAGAGAACAGACCTGAGTGGATGATCATGAATGTAATTCCTGTTATACCACCAGATATCAGACCTATGGTACAGCTTGAAGGTGGAAGATTTGCAACATCAGACCTCAATGATCTGTACAGAAGAATCATCAACAGAAATAACCGTCTCCGCAGACTCCTTGATCTCGGTGCTCCTGAGATCATCGTGAGAAATGAGAAGAGAATGCTTCAGGAGGCAGTTGATGCACTTATAGATAACGGTAGACGTGGACGTGCGGTAACAGGCCCTGGTAACAGAGCACTGAAGTCACTTTCAGAGATGCTGAAAGGTAAGCAGGGACGTTTCCGTCAGAACCTTCTTGGTAAGCGTGTTGACTACTCAGGTCGTTCAGTTATCGTAGTTGGACCAGAGCTTAAGATTTACCAGTGTGGTCTCCCTAAGGAGATGGCTATCGAGCTTTTCAAGCCATTCGTTATGAAGGAGCTTACAGCTACAGGTAAGGCAAACAATATCAAGCAGGCAAAGAAGATGGTAGAGAAGCTTGAGCCACAGGTTTGGGACATCCTTGAGGATGTCATCAAGGAGCATCCGGTTATGCTTAACCGTGCCCCTACACTTCACAGACTTGGAATCCAGGCATTTGAGCCAGTGCTTGTAGGCGGTAAGGCTATAAAGCTTCACCCACTCGTATGTACAGCCTTCAATGCCGATTTCGATGGAGACCAGATGGCTGTCCATCTTCCACTTACAGTAGAGGCACAGGCTGAGTGTAGATTCCTTCTGCTTTCACCTAACAACCTGCTGAAGCCATCAGATGGTGCACCTGTTGCCGTTCCTTCACAGGATATGGTACTTGGTATCTACTATCTGACAATGGAAAAGGAAGGCGAGATCGGAGAGGGAAGATATTTCAAGTCCAAGAATGAGGCAATACTTGCATATGAGAATGGTGGAATTACACTTCACACCAAGATCCATGTAAGAAGAACCGGTGAGTTCGAGGGCGAGGAAGTTACAGGTGTTATCGATACAACACTTGGAAAGCTCCTCTTTAATGAGATCATTCCTCAGGATCTTGGATATGTAGACAGAACTGTTCGTGAGAACGCTCTGAAGCTTGAGATAGATTTCCATGTAGGAAAGAAGCAGCTCAAGCCAATCCTTGACAAGTGTATCAATACACATGGTGTTACAAAGACCGCTGAGGTATT
>CAVCCL010000012.1:0-7629 GCA_963600665.1 Bifidobacterium catenulatum
AAGGTTCCTACATTTGGATACGATGCTAACAGCGATGCAGTTGCAGCAATCGCAGAGGGCTACGGCGGAACAATTTCACAGCATGCAGATGTTCAGGCTTACCTGACACTGAGAGTTCTCCGTAATGCACTTGACGGTGTAGATGTTGATACAGGTATCGGTACAGCAGATGAGGCTGGAAACCAGCTCGAGGAAGGCGTTGACTACAGATACAGCGCAGACGAGAGATCATACTACGCATTGAACGTAGCTGTAACAGCAGACAACTACCAGGATTTCACAGATTCAACAAAGGTTTACGACAAGGTTGCTAACCAGCTTGACTCAAGCAAGAGCCCAAGCAAGAAGGTATGGCTTGATATCTACAACGCTTCAGATAACTTCCTGAGCTCAACATACCAGCCACTTCTTCAGAACTACGATGACCTTCTTAACCTCAATGTAGATTACATCGGTGGTGACGGCCAGACAGAGTCTAACATCACAAACCGTCTTGGTAACCCAGGCGAGTACGATGCATTTGCAATCAACATGGTTAAGACAGACAATGCAGCATCATACACATCAATTCTCTCTAAGTAATATAAGTTACCTAGATGATTGATCAATAGGAAATGATTTAACTCAGAGGGGTGTCAGACTAAACATTTGATACCCTTCTTTTACTAAGAGCATGTATCAAGTTTTCTATGAAAACCTGATATGTAGCATCAGCCCTCGCCGAAGGCGGCTGTTAATGGGCTGATGTTCAATGAAAGGAAGTAGAGATATGGCAGAAGATAAGAATAAATACATCTTATCGATTCAAGGCATGAGCAAATCATTCGGAAGAAACAAGGTCCTTAACCATATTAATTTGAATGTTAAACCTGGTTCGATCATGGGACTTATGGGTGAGAATGGTGCCGGTAAATCGACAATGATGAAATGTCTCTTCGGAACCTATCAGAAGGACGAAGGAACAATAATATTAGATGGAAAAGAAGTTAATTTCTCTGGTCCTAAGGATGCACTCGAGAATGGAGTTGCGATGGTTCATCAGGAGCTTAATCAGTGTCTTGAGAGAAGCGTCGTTGATAACCTGTTCCTTGGACGTTACCCAAAGAACTCTCTTGGAGTTATCGATGAGGGCCGTATGAAGAAGGAAGCTTCAGACTTGTTCAGAAAGCTGGGTATAACGGTCAATCTTACACAGCCTATGAAGAGAATGTCAGTTTCCCAGCGTCAGATGTGTGAGATCGCAAAGGCTATCTCGTACAATTCCAAGGTAATCGTACTTGATGAGCCTACATCATCACTGACAGCACCTGAGGTTGCGAAGCTTTTCAAGATGATGAGACAGCTCAAGGAGCAGGGAATTTCCCTGATCTACATCTCACATAAGATGGATGAGATATTTGAGATATGTGATCAGATATCAGTTCTCCGAGACGGTAGTCTGGTCATGACAAAGGACAGCAAGGACACCAACATGAACGAGCTTATATCAGCCATGGTTGGACGTTCACTTGATAATAGATTCCCACCGGTCGACAATACACCGGGTGAGACGATTCTCTCAGTACAGGGACTCTCAACAAAGTACGCACCAAAGCTCCAGAACATCACATTTGATGTGAAGAAGGGCGAGATATTTGGTCTCTATGGTCTGGTTGGTGCAGGTCGTACAGAGCTCCTGGAAACGATATTTGGTATTCGTACAAGAGCAGCAGGAAATGTAATGTATGGTGGCAAGATCATGAACTTCACCGGTCCAAAGGATGCTATGGATCACGGATTTGCCCTCATAACTGAGGAGAGAAAGGCAAATGGCCTCTTCCTCAAGGCAGATATCACATTCAACACCACCATTGCAAATATGAACCACTACAAGAACGGTGTGGCACTGTCACATGACAGCATGGTTCGTGCCACAGCCGAGGAGATCAAGGTCATGCATACCAAGTGTATGGGACCTGATGATATGATCGCCAACCTGTCCGGTGGTAACCAGCAGAAGGTTATCTTCGGAAAATGGCTTGAGCGTTCACCAAATGTATTCATGATGGATGACCCTACAAGAGGTATCGATGTAGGTGCAAAGTATGAGATATATGAACTTATAATCAACATGGCAAAGCAGGGCAAGACGATCATAGTTGTCTCCTCTGAGATGCCGGAGATCCTGGGTATCACAAACCGTATAGGTGTTATGTCAAATGGACACCTTGCCGGAATAGTAAATACCAAGGAGACCAATCAGGAAGAATTGTTAAGACTTAGTGCTAAATATTTGTAATAGAGAGGAGCATGGATATGGCAGATAATAATATGATCCTTTCGGCTGACGCAGAGGAAAAACTCCTCAAGCCGATCGATGAATATGTTGGAAAGATACAGGCTCAGATCGATGAACTTCGAGTTGATGGATCTGACAAGGTTCGTAGTTTGAAGAACCATATAGCTATCGCAAAGGAAGATAAGAATTTATCAAAGGAAGAGAGAGATAGCATAATAGCAAAGGATAAGGCAGACCTGGAGAAAGCAAAGGCAGTTGAGGCGGCCAACAAGGACAAGGTTGCAAAGCTCATCGCTGACGCAGAGGGATACCTTAAGGAGCATTATGACAGCGAGTACTACAGCAAGGTAGTGGCAAGCTGTGATGCGGAGAAGGCAGCAGAAAATGAGTCCTATGAGAGCGTAAAGGCGACACTCAAGACAGAGCATGAGCAGGTTCTTGCAAAGCTCTCTGATCCAGAAGAGATCAAGGACGAGAAATACGTATACAAGAACAAGCTCTTTGATGCACAGATGACTCACGAGTCAAGACTTCAGGAGATCAAGGACAGAAAGCATGATGCATTTTCACACAAGTATCATCTGATAGATCTTCTTAGAATGTCCAAGTACACATTTATGCAGAGTAGGGCACAGAAGTTTGAGAACTACAAGTACACATTCAACACAACACAGTTCCTTTATAAGAACGGACTGTATATAGTAATCGTGATGATATTCATCGCACTGTGTATCATCACCCCAATTGTGAAGAACACTCAGCTCCTCACATGGACAAATATACTGAATATACTTCAGCAGGCATCACCTAGAATGTTCTTGGCACTTGGTGTTGCAGGACTTATCCTCCTGACCGGTACTGATCTTTCGATTGGTCGTATGGTTGGTATGGGTATGGTTACAGCCACCATCATCATGCACAACGGTGCAAATACAGGTGGTGTGTTCGGACACATATTTGACTTCTCAAGTATGCCGGTTGTTGGAAAAGCATTATTTGCACTTGTTGCATGTATCATACTCACAACATTATTCTCAAGTATTGCCGGATTCTTCATGGCAAAGTACAAGATGCATCCGTTCATCTCGACAATGGCGAACATGCTGATAATCTTCGGACTTGTAACATACGCAACAAAGGGTGTTTCATTTGGTGCTATTGATTCAGCAATACCAAATATGTTCATCCCTACAGTCGGTGGATTCCCAACAATTATTCTTTGGGCTGTAGTTGCGATCGTAGTAGTATGGTTCATCTGGAACAAGACTACATTTGGTAAGAACCTGTACGCCGTTGGTGGAAACCCAGAGGCAGCAGCAGTTTCAGGTATCTCAGTATTCAAGGTAACACTTGGCGCATTCATCCTTGCCGGTATCCTCTACGGATTCGGATCATGGCTTGAGTGTAACAGAATGGTTGGTTCAGGTAGTGCAGCTTATGGACAGGGCTGGGATATGGACGCCATAGCAGCCTGCGTTGTTGGTGGTGTTTCATTCACAGGTGGTATCGGTAAGATCTCTGGTGTTGTAACTGGTGTTCTTATCTTCACATCACTTACATACTCACTTACCATTCTTGGTATTGATACAAACCTTCAGTTCATCTTCGAAGGTATCATCATCCTTGCCGCTGTAACTCTTGACTGTCTCAAGTATGTACAGAAGAAGTAAGGAATAACAAAGTTTAAATCTCACAAAACCTTTATATAAGCCGCCCTGTTTAGTGGGGCGGCTTTTGCGGTTGACGGACGGACGCCTTCCGTGCAGCTATGCCACTTTTTATGCATGCCGCCTAATCACGCAGCCGCTTCCTTCGCTCCAATGATTTTATCTGCATGCGGCGCCGCGTGCGATAAGGGCGTTTGCGCGCTCTGCCTTAGCAAAAATCATTGAAGCTCAGTCGCGTCTAGCTACCGATTAGGCGACATGCATAAAAAGTGGCAAGCGCATGCACGGAAGGCTGTGTGTTGGCAATGGAATGGGCGGTGCGGTTTTCGCAGTGGCAAAAAGCGCTGAAGCTCAGTCGTGTTCACTATCGATGCCGCAGTATATAAATGCAGCCATGCATACAGCCGGGCAGATACTGCTGTTCGTGGTGAGAGGAGAGGAAGTCGTGGAAGTTAGTTGTTGATTAGATAGTATGCGCGGAAGGCTGTGTGTTGACAGTAGAATGGGCGGTGCGGTTTTCGCAGTGGCAAAAAGCGCTGAAGCTCGGTCGTGTTCACTACCGATGCCGCAGTATATAAATGCAGCCATGCATACAGCCGGGCAGATACTGCTGTTCGTGGTGAGAGGAGAGGAAGTCGTGGAAGTTAGTTGTTGATTAGATAGTATGCGCGGAAGGCTGTGTGTTGACAGTAGAATGGGCGGTGCGGTTTTCGCAGTGGCAAAAAGCGCTGAAGCTCGGTCGTGTTCACTACCGATGCCGCAGTATATAAATGCAGCCATGCATACAGCCGGGCAGATACTGCTGTTCGTGGTGTGAGGAGAGGAAGCCGTGGATAAGCATAGTTTCTGATTCGGTGCCATGCATAAAAGTGGCAGTTACATGCGCGGAAGGCTGGGTGTTGGCGATAGGGCGCTTTCGGTTTTCACTTTTGCTTGTTTTTGCGGGATTTAGTACACAAAATTATCTCCATTTGTCCGATATCAAGGAAAAGGAGATAGGCTTTTGGAGGCTTGTGTTCTAATGGGAGATATTTGAGATAAAGGATACAATATTGTGTTCAAAAAGAGAAAAAAGTCCTAAAAAGAGAAACGTTTTCCCAAGGCTAGCTCTTCAAAGGAAAATTCTTCCACAAAGATTAGCCCTTCAAAGGAAGAATTCCGCGCAAAGCGGCCTGCCCCAGGAGAAACGGCAACGAAAAGAACCCCTGCTAAATGGAAGTTTCCTCCAGAGCAGAAAATCCACAAAAACACGCCCACATTTGGTATAATGAACCTGCAATCGAATCGTTTGGCGAGAGCCAGATAAAAGCGAGACAGTTCGGGCTTGTGAGTCTGAAAAAGAAGATGCGATATTTGATAGACATTTGATAATAGAAAGGATTCCTGTTAGATGGATAAATACAAGGTTGTCCTTGTCGATGACGAGGAAGAGGTTATAGATGTTATAGAGAGAAAGATCCACTGGGATATGCTTGGCTTTGACGTTGTGGGAAGTGCCAACAACGGTGTGAAGGCGCTAGAACTGGTGGAGAAGCTGCAGCCGGATGTGGTCATAACGGATATAAAGATGCCGTATATGGATGGACTTGAGCTCTCCAGGCGGCTTAACAATGATTATCAGAATATACATATTATCATATTCACAGGATTTGACGAGTTTGAGTATGCCAAGGAGGCAGTGCACCTTGAGATAGAGGAGTACATGCTCAAACCGATAAATGCCCTTGAGCTTTCGGAATGCCTTAAGAGACTTAAGAACACTTTGGACAAGGAGAGGGAGGAAAAGCTCAATGTTGAAAAGCTTGCAAATTACTTCAACGCATCACTTCCTGTTCTTCAGACGAATTTATTTGTCTCTCTTATAGAGGGCAGAGTGAGCGAGGCGGATTATGAGAAATTCCTCTCGGCGTATCAGATAGACATGAAGGGACCGCTCTATTGCTGTGCGGTTTTCCACACCTCGGAGCATCACGTCCCGGAGGGAATGAACCCGTTGCTCCTGTCCATGTCCGTGGAGAGGGAGATAAAGGACAGGATCGCCGATACGTGGAAGTGCAAGGTATTTACATATCTCGGCAACACGGTGCTCATCATCGAGATAGCTTCAGAAGATGCTATGGCGGAGCTGACGGATGCCTGTGACAGATTCTGCAGATGGGCATACAGAGTTATGGGTGCCGTGGTGACCGCGGGTATCGGAAGAGTGTGCGACAATCTTCTGAATATCAACAATTCATATGAGGGCGCCAGAGAAGCGGTATCATACAGAGTTTTGTATGGAACCCAGAGGGCGATAAATATAGCTGAGGTTGCGCCGAAGGAACAGAAGGTTACAATTCAGTATGAGGATGCAAATATGCATGAGCTGATCAAAGCGATATACCTTGGAAAGAGGGAAACCATCGAGGAAGCAGTGCATGGCGAGATAGAGAAGCTCCACAGATCCGCGCAGACCATGAACAGATACAAGCTGACGCTCATGGAGATGGTGGGTACGTTCTATAGATTCTGCACCAACAACTTTATTGATTTTGATTCGGTTTCCGGTGGGATCAGCAATCCATACGAGAAGGTTCCTGAGATGGATGAGAGCACACTTACCACGTGGCTCACAGAGACATCCATGGCTATCAGCGAAGAGTTGAAAAATGCCAGAAACAATACGTCCAGGAGAATGGTGACGGATGCCCAGAGTATTGTGGTAGACAGGTATATGGAGCCAGATCTGTCCCTGGATACAGTGTGTTCGGAACTTGGCGTGTCCAACTCGTATTTCTCATCCGTTTTCAAGAAGGAAACGGGAAAGTCATTTATCACATATCTGACAGATTACAGGATGGATAATGCAGCCAACCTCATACTTGAGACAAATGAGAAGAGCTACAAGATCGCGGAGCAGGTTGGATATCAGGATGCAAATTATTTCAGTTATGTGTTCAAGAAGAGATTTGGTATGTCGCCGTCCAAGTACAGGACGGAGCACACGAGTAATCAGTAGAGCAGGCAGCGTGTAAGGGGAAAATTCGATTTGAAAACGAGAGAGAAAAAGGAAGAGAATCAGAAAAATAAGCAAAAATACAAATATTCTCTGGGAACGAGACTGCGTGGCTGGTTTCATCATGGCAGATTCATAGGATTTGACATACAGTCCATAATCATGGCGGTGCTCACGGGACTGACGATAGTCACAACTGTCGTGATGGGATTGCTGATCTACAACAGATTCAAGCTGGCGATCAAGCAGACTGCCGTGTCCAATGCGGAGAGCATGATAGAGAGCGCCGTGGACAAGATGAACTCTGATCTGGTGGGTATCAGGCAGATATCGAATGGTGTGAATTACAACATCATCCAGGAGTATGATATATCCAGTCAGGAATTTAACAGACAGTTCAGCCTCCTCTACGAGGTGAATGCAGACAAGATCCAGAGTATGGCACTGTATGACAATACCGGACATCTTGTGGCCGCGGAGCCTGTGGCGGCGCAGAAAGATAAAGTAAATGTGGCGGAGCAGGAGTGGTATACGAATGCTTCAGATGATATAGAGAATATGCATTTCTCTACACCACATATCCAGGATCTTTTTGAGGACGGATCGAACAGGTACTACTGGGTCATATCCCTGAGCCGTTCTGTTGACATCAATGATGGGGACAAGCCGGTAAATGGAGTTTTGCTGAT
>CAVCCL010000013.1:0-15087 GCA_963600665.1 Bifidobacterium catenulatum
TCAGTGTACACCTCTGCAGCCTTTGTCCCTGCATAGTCTGCAGCATTCTTTTTTGCAAATTCATTAGGTGACAGATACTTCTCCTTGGCCTTGGATATCTCCGCCATGAACATCTTCTCGGGATACCGCTTCGGGTCTATCTGAAAATCCTTGAGTATACTCTTCACCGTACTCTTCTGGTCATCCGAATCATATATATCAAAGTTCTTGCCATAGCCGATCTTGTCAGCATATCTTCTGAGTATCCTCACACACAGCGAATGAAATGTGCTGACCCACACCCTGTCAGCTCCATCCCCAACTATCAGATCCACTCTCTCCCGCATCTCGCGGGCCGCCTTGTTGGTGAAGGTGATAGCCAGTATGTTCAAAGGGTTAACTCCTTCGTGCTCCATGAGATAGGCTACCCTGTGTGTGATAACTCTGGTCTTTCCACTTCCTGCTCCCGCAAGTATGAGCAGTGGCCCATCCACATGCTCACAGGCCTGTTCCTGCATATCGTTAAGTCCTGCCATAATTCCTCCTGTATCCTGTGACGTAAAAAACGCCGTTATATATACCAAACATATGTTTTATTCCATCTGCCTAGTATATCATAACAGCGTTTATTTGAAAATATCATTATTCAATTATAATGTATTTGTCTTTAGATCAGCTTCGTTCCACAGTTGCCACAGAACTTCGCACCATTAGTTGGCTGTCCACAGTTAGGACAGAACTTTGGAGCTGTTCCGGTTCCTGCTGCCTGTGTTGCTGCATTGTTCATCTGGTTCATAGCTCCGGCCATCTGACCTGCCATAGCCATTCCCATCTGCATTCCTACCATGGCGTTTGCCATATCCGTTGCATTGCTTCCGGCTGTTCCTGTACGGCCACCCCTTGCCATGGAATCAACCATATTCACCTGCTGGAATCTGTTCATATCCCCTATCATAGAATACTCAGCAGCCTGATCAGCACGCTTCTGTATATTCTCAGGATATGTAAACTCGCTTATTCTGAAATCAGTTATTGTAAGTCCGATTCCCAGGAGCTCCATGTCCAGATCTTCCTTGATACCCTTAGCTATATCAACGGAATTGGCCATAAGATTGAATACGTCTCCGCCAACCTTTGTGATCCACTTCATCAGCAGTCCGTCCAGGATACCCCTTATCCTGTCTCTTATGTCATCGACTGTGAACTGCTGCTTTATACCTGCAACCTTCTCTATGAGAACATTATAATCGTCTATCTTGAATGAGAATTTACCATTTGATCTCACAGGAAGTCCGCCCGGAAGTCCCGGTGCCTGAAGTCTGATCGGTGAACTGGTTCCCCAGTTACATGTAAACTCTTTTGTATTCACAAACAGAACCTCTGCGCGAAGTCCTGAATTGAATCCGAACTTAAATCCCTTCAATGTTGAAAGGAATGGTATGATCTGTGAATCAATAGTGTAGTTTCCAGACTCGGTAAATATACCTTCAACCGCTCCGTTATAAAGGAAGATAGCATCCTGTCCCGGTTTGATTATAAGCTTTGAATCCTTCTTGATCTCTCTATTGGTCCACTTCCAGAAGATGACGTCATCTCTGTACTCTTCCCATTCTACAACATTAGCAAACTGATTTGAAAATAAACCCATGTAGTGCACTCCTCTCTGTTCTGCAATATGTTTGGAATATTATAATCCCATCTTTGCCTTAAGTGCTGCAAGCTCATCCTGAACGTCTGCATTAGGAGCTGCGTCATACTTGCTTGCAAGATCATCTATTGAATCTGCGCTTGATGAATTGAGCTCGCTCATTGCATTTGCCTTGTCAAGCATAGCGTCTGCCTTTGCTTCCATTCTTGAAAATGCGTCAAGTGAAGCTGATGAATCGCCGATACCGCTCATCATCTTGTTCATACGCTCCTGAGTCTTAGCAACCTGAACCTTTGCCTTGATAGTCTCTTTTCTTGCATTGAGATCGCTGACATCCTTTGTGAGCTTGTCATGCATCTGTCTCATCTTGGCTGAGTTAGCTGCCGCTGCATCATATGCCTGCTGAAGAGCTACCTGCTTCTGTGTGAGCTGGTTCTTCTTCTCGAGGAACTTCATTGCATCGCCCTCGTTACCTGCTACAAGTGCCTTCTCTGCATATGTCTGCATCTTGGCGATCTCTGCGTCACACTCATCAAGCTGTCTCTTGCATCTCTGCTCCTCTGCCATAACAGTTGCAGTCTCTGACTTAACCTTTCTGAGATCCTCCTGAAGGTCTCTGAGGTACTGATCTATCATCTTCTCAGGATCCTCTGCCTTGTCAAGAAGTGCATTGATGTTTGATGACATAATGTCCTTAAATCTCTTTAAAATTCCCATAACTTTTTACCTCCGCGTTTTAGGTTGATTTATTTGTATATAATATTAAATGTTGCCTCCTGTCGACGACACCACCATTATATGATCTCCCATGCTCCGGCGCAATGCCATGCATGCTGTGTTGCTGCATCATATAATGTGCTATTCGACACGTTACCCCCTGTAAAGTATCAGCCGCCAACTTATCAGGCTTTAATATTCAAAACTAGCGCGTCCCCTGCCTGTTGCACGAAACTTTTATACGACTCCGTCGTCCACGTCATCATAGGCATCGGATATACGTCCGCCTATCCTGAAATCAGGTCTGCCGTTCTTGTCCGAGTCGCTTCCCTTGGCACTCGCATCCGTTATCGACTCCTCAAGTCTAACCGGTGTTCTGTCTCCAAAGCGTCTCATCTTATCGTCATGATCACTGTCTTTTATGACATGTATCGAAGAATCCGCATCGTCTGTATCCTTCTGGACACTCTTGACCGGTTCCCTGGATGCCTTCACACGGATCGGTTCAGGCTCCTTCTTATCTTCAAAATCGAACTCCCACTGAACCATCTCCGGCTCACCGCTCTTATCCTTGTGCTCCTCATCCTTGGCTTTGTTCTTCTCGTAATACAGCTCATTCGCCAGAAGCTGGCTGATCTCCAGTATATCGGCATAGCGCTCCTGCTTCTTCATATCCATGAGACCTTCCATGAGCTCCTTCTTGTTGTTCTCAATGATCTCAGATTTCTTTCTCAGAGAATCAAGGACTCTGTCGCTCTCCATGCTTATCATATTATATGCCTGGTTAACGGTCTCGTTGATCTCCATCAGCATCTCATTTGTATATATGATAGATGCCGCATATATCTCGTTGGCCGTTCTGAGCGCCTGTCTGTCCTGCTTGCCAAGGCTCTTGACCTTGCGGTCCACGAAGAGTGGACTTGGCTTTGTAAGCCTGATCCTGGATGCAGTCTCCTCAGCCTCCGCAATGATCTCATCAGCCTCCTGCTCTGCCTCCTTGATGATCTTGCTTCTCTTGTCTGTGATCTCATGATATGCCTTGAGTTCCAGATCTATAGTAGTCTTGAGTTCCTCAACGATCTCAAGAACCTCTTCCTTGTTGACCAGTACCTTACCTGCTGCAAATGGAACGTTCTGTCCATCTCCAACTATATCCTGTATTCTATCTAAAAGCTGTTTAGCTTTTCCGTTCTCCATAATAGTGCCTCCATCGCAACTTTTCTATCTTATAAGTATACGCTAGTTTATTTTAGCATCTTTCATATGGCATTTCAACGTTAATCTATCGCCGGTTTCACATCATCTCTCGGAAGCCCAAGGAAATCCTGTATAAGATGTCTTGTAAAAAGCCGTCCTTCCTCGCTCTCAAATATGCGCTCAGGATGCCACTGGAAGGCAAGTATGCTCATAGTCGGTGATACAAATGCCTCGACAGATTCATTTTCCTCATCGACCACTATCGGATAGAACATCGTTGACAGATTTTCCAGATAGACACAGTCACTGTGGAAATTGTTGACCTTGATATATCTGTCCGTCTTGACTATCCTTGCCATGTGGTCTGTGCCTCTGGGTCTTGGCACCTTAAAGCGTGCGGAATAACTTATCTTACCGCCAAACAACGCATTTATGTGCTGCATTCCCCTGCACACGCCTATCACTGGGATCTCATTCTGGACGCAGTACATTATGAGCTGCTCCTCTATTGCATCACGGTGCGGCTGCAGCTCTGCATTGTGCGGCTCCACATAATGTCTCGGATGGAGTGTTCCGCCCCCTGTCACTATCAGGAGGTCAAACTGTTCATCCACTATCTCATCAAAGTTTTTTGTAAAGTTGGATACCGGTCTGAGTCTTATTCCAAGGCTCTCATAGAACTCAACATAGGCAGCCTCTAGAACATCCGTATATTTTCCATACATATTGTGTCCTTCCCGCTGTGTTATAAGTGCATGTAACATAAAACCTATACCCCCTTTGTTATCTTACCGTGTGCGCAGTCGAGCGTCACCGTCTGCTGTTTTTCCACGAAACTGTATATGCAGTCTCCGCAGCCTATGGCCGCAGGGATGTTGAACTCTGCGCACCTTATCGCCATGTGGGATGCCACTCCGCCGTATTTCGTTATAAATCCTTTTATCCCCTTTGCAAAGATCCAGTCGTATCCTGGGTCCGCCTTTGGGAGAACTACTATCTTATCCTGAACATCCGCCACATCCTCGTGATCCTCATTCTCATAATTTTCAAGCAGGAGGATATCGCCCGTGACGCACTCGGATGTTATAAAGTTAGGTCGGGCCTCCCATATCTCTATGCATTTTAACTGCATCGGATCATATATGACATCCGGCAGTATCAGCATGGACGCCCTCTGGAATTTCTTTTTGTTCTGATCTATGATCTTTCTCCATATATCGCCTGTGAATTCCGCAGACCTCTTCACCATAAGCTGAATATCCGGCACCTCAAGATATGCCATGTCTTCCTTGCTTATTCCATGTTTATCGCCTATATCTATAAGTATGTCTATGGCAAGGCTTAATGTCTTGGTGAACTCGAACTTGAAGAATTCCCTCTCCTCCATGGAATCCTTGAGGAAATCCAGGAATTCCCTGAGATCCACATAAAAGCCTATATCCTCAAGCGCCTCCATGAGCTTAACCGAATCCAGAGGATTGTGCTTAAGTTCCTCTATGGTCTGCCTCTGCTTTCTCGCAGCAGCGCTTCCCTTGGACAGGTCGAACTCGCGCTGGGCATATGTCTCGCAGGTTATGTCGTATGTGCCTGAACGCAGATGTCCATATTTTTCATCAAATGTAACTCTGGTTATCCTGCCGTCCACCAGATCCTGAAAATCAGAATCGTACTCTGACGCAACAGTATATATCGACATCATAAAGTCGTCTATCTCTTTGTCCGTAAAATATCCTCTGTACACAAGGGATCTGCTTATCGCCTTCGATATGAATGCCAGTCTCGCCTGCCGCGCAAATTTCGGGGTTCCGTAATGCTTTATGCTCTCTATGAGCTGAACAAAATATTGTATCAACGTAACCACGTCGTTGTGCGCCATGAGCCAATTGCTTCTCGTATTCTCACGGTGGACACGAAGGCCGTTAAGAGCCCTGAGATCCTTCATCCTGTTTCTGTTGAAATTGCATATCGCATTGTTTGTCAGATTGAACAGCGAATCCGAGAGGTCCGCGATCTCCTCCCTGGTGAACCCGGCTTTCGTCAGTGTCCCCAGCTTGTCCTCCGTCGAGAAGTCATATTCGGAAAATGCTATCTCAAATTCTATCTTGTCATGGGCGGTCGGATCATCTATAAGCTTCTTATCGTAATACTTCAGAAGCTTCGCCTCCAGCCTGTCATCCAGCTCATCCGGCATCAGTCCCAGAAACGACTTCTTAAGAGATATATACGGCTTGTTGCCAAGCTTATACATGAGATCTCCATCCACCTCTCTGTAACCAATGTAGCTGAGTCCCTGGTTCCATGCCGCAGACGTGATGATCTCCCTGTACAGGGAATAGTCAAGCGGATGGGGATTTTCACCTATGATCTCCGCAGGATTCCAGAATGCCATATCCGACAATATGGTGTTCCTGTCCCCAACCAGGCTGCTGATATCCCTGTATGTATCCTCAGCCTCCGAAACAGTCCTGAACACCTCATCGTCATCGACATCGGAGTGAACGCCATTGATGCTAGCCGCAAGAGGTCTCATCTGAAATATCGTGACTGTATTGTCTTCATCTATTGCGAACTCCACATCCAGTGGATATTCAGGGTGCATCTCCTCCAGCTCACGCATGGATCTGATGAGCGCAGCCCAGTTCTCCGGCAGCTCATCACAGTCCGCATTCCTGATTATGTATACCGTCTTTCCTCCCCTTCCGCTCGTAACCGCGTCGGTGGATGAATCGTCGTAGGTTATCGTATAGTATGGCCTGTCCTTCTTGATCTCCCTTGAAAATATAACGCCGCTGTAGCTGATATTCGTGATCTGTCTCTGTATGAGAACCTGTTCGCCGGACACATCGTCCAGATCACATTTATATGAATCCAGCACTTCCCTGACTGCCCTTACTACCGCCTCGCCGTCTGAAGGGTCCACTCCCAGAATACTCTCATAGTGGCCGGCATTCGAAGTGTTGAGTCCGTCTTCATTTGAGGACGAGCTTCTGACCACGATATACCCTCCGGCAAATTCTTCTGCTATCTCCGCCGCAAGTCCATACGGATTCGCTGCAAACTCGGCTCCGGTTACTATCTTCAGCTTTTCTACTCTCGAATATTTTAATTTTCCATACAGGCTCTTAAGAACATCAGCCTTTGAAGAAATCCTGTCTGCCATGTTGCCTCCTTATTAAAAAAAGCTGCACTTAGTGTATACTAAAATGCAGCTTACATCAATTTCTTTTTATATGTAATTGTACCGTTGTTCTGTGATCTACTTCACTGTGAGAAGGTCGTCCACTGACTTTCTAGGCGGCATCTCCGGTGCAAATGCAGGATAACCCATAGCGACAACTGCGGCAACGGTCTGTCCCTCAGGGATACCGACTATCTCTCCGACCTTTGCATCGTCAAATATTCCGAGTATGACTGTTCCAACGCCCTTATCGTGAGCGGCAAGGCAGAATGTCTGTGTTGCTATACCGGCATCGAACATCTCCCACTCGCTGCCCTTGCTTGTGCTGAACTCTCCTGACTTCTCATAGCCACATATTCCGTCCTTCTTGGTGACTATCATGAGCTGCTTCGCTCTGCTGACTGTCTTCTGGTTGAGTGGGAAATCCATAACGCCCTCTGCAGCTATCTTAGCGATGATCTCCGGATCCTCCACAAGTGTATATCTGATAACCTGTGTATTCTTCCATGATGGCGCATATGACGCCAGCTCAACGATCTCTCTGACTGTGTCAACACTCACCATCTCATCTGTAAACTTTCTCACACTTCTTCTGGTCTTGATACATTCTACTGCGTTCATACAATGTCCTCCTGGTGTAAAATCTTATAATAATCCCTGGATATATAATATCCCGCTCGTGAACTTGTCACCGACGTTATTCACGTAATTCCTGTATTCCTTATAGTCTATATAATACTTCTTTCCCCATGAAGATACAACAAGATATTCTCTTCCTTTTATGGTGCACACTCCTGTAACAGTCACATAATGTGAGTGGACATTCTCCCTGATAGAACTCTTCAGCTCACCGTCCTTGTCCACATAAAGGCTGATACCCTTCTTGCCAAATGGATTGTATCTGTTAGGTCCTATGGCCAGTATGACCGGCTTATTCTTTCTTATGAGATGTCTTATATCTCTCAACATCGATTCATCAGACTGCATCATCTTCCACTTCGCCTTGAGCCCTATGTCGTTCAGCATGAAATATCTGTTCATCGTATGCTTGAGTGCTATTCCCAGCATGCCCTTGTGCATGAGAAGTATCACGTAGTGCACATAGAAAAATCTCACATACTCAAGATAGTCATGCTTGTTGTATAAGCCTTTTGGCTTGTTGATCTTTCGGATGGCATCGGTCATCATATTCGGATTCTGCTCAGCAAGATACATCGTGAGGTCTGCCATGGCTATAACACCGCATCCGACCTTCTGCATCTTCTTTGACTTTGACCAGTTCTGATTGCCTCCGTAGCTCACCAGATTCAGATTCTTTATCTTCACATAATCTCTATTAGTTAAATATACATCTTCCATTGTTAGTCCTTTCCAGCGCTGTGTGCGCCATATGCCTGAAGTCATATATTAGTCTGCTCGTCTTTGCTACAGATTATATCATGAATCGCAGTCCACATCAAGCATTCTTAACTGTGTTAAGTAGTTTTAAAAACTACATTCGTTGTTTTTTGATTTTTTTCACTTTACTTTTTGCCGGTGATTTGTTATAAGATTATATGAGTTGGATAAGTGATCGCGGCTGCATTTTTGCAGGTGAGGAAAGTCCGGGCTTCACAGGGCAGGATGCCGGATAACGTCCGGTGGAGGCGACTCCCAGGCCAGTGCAACAGAAATATACCGCCATATTCGTATGGTAAGGGTGGAAAGGCGAGGTAAGAGCTCACCGCTGCCATGGTAACATGACAGGCTCTGTAAACCCCATCCGAAGCAAGACCAAATATAGCTTCTGCAAAGGAGCTTGTGGAATGATACAGTTGCCCGCTGCATTCCAGGTAGGTTGCTTGAGTTTTATGGTAACATAAATCCTAGATAGATGATCACTCTCGACATAACCCGGCTTACAGTCCAACTCATTCCCTTTCATAGTATTTTTCTTATATTTTGAACAAAAAATACGGCACGGAGACATTTGTTTTGCCTCTGTGCCGTATTTTTGTATTGTTGGTTTTTCTTTATCCTTGTGTGAACCTTCATCATATCCTGAAGCATCCGCCACCTATAAATTCTCTGAGTATGGAATTTGCTGGTATGTATTCCGTGTCTATGTCGTGGAACATATCTATCAGACGCAGAAGTCTCGCCGCATCCTGGTAATGCTCTGAAGTCTCGTCTACCCCGAGCAGCAACGGTCTCGCCTCACGCCGTATGGCGGTATATTCGTACAACAGTCCCGAGTTAAACATCTCATCAGCTTCGCTCTCGTATGGGAAGATGTATTTCTCCTCTCCCCTTCTGACTGAGCTCCACATGGAAAGTGTCTTCTCCACATCGTTCCCTCTGGTCCTGCTGTCTCTGACTATTCTCCTGAGCAGTCTGCTGTCTATGGTTGAAACCTTTGCCGGCTCGCCGTCCTCACCTTCAACATACAACTGATTAAGGGGACTTATGTATATCTTGTACTTGTCTTCATCCGCCAGTCCGTATGTCATCTTCGGGTTAAGCGAATGGATTCCCTCCATGATGATAACATCATTTTCACCTATTTTGAGAAAGTCCCCATGATATTCCCTCACTCCGGTCTTGAAGTTGAAAACCGGAAGCTCTATCTCTTCACCGTCCAGCAGTCTTGTCATATCACGGTTAAGGGTCTCAAGATCCATTGCCTCCAGACACTCGAAATCATAGTTGCCATTCTCATCCTTCGGATTGTCCTCACGGTTCACAAAATAGTTATCCGCAGCTATCGCATGTGGTCTGAGTCCCATGGCACGAAGCTGGATACTGAGTCTGTGGGAAAGTGTTGTCTTGCCCGCCGAGCTCGGCCCGGATATCAGGATTATCCTGCGCTTCTGTTCGGAGACTTTTCTGGCTATCTCATATATGCAGTTACTCTGCATAGCCTCACATACCAGTATAAGCTCCAGTCCATTTCCTGAATCGATCATCTCGTTCAGCCTGTCGACCGAATCGATACCGACTTTCCTCGCCCACTCCTTTGCAGTTGTCTTTAATGATGTTATACTTCTCTGCTCATCACCCATATAAATATCTACTCCATATCTGATATAAGTCTCAATGCCTCTTCCATACATTCCTTTTCATGCGTGAGCTCACCGGCACGCCGTCTGGCATTGTCCGTATCCGCCCTCTTCAGGCCTTCAAGGACTTTTCCGGTCGAATCAAGTTTATCCCTCAGATACTCTCCGAGGATCTTGTCATGATTATGTATGAGGTAATATCCGTATTTATAATATACTTCATCCATGACTGACTTATTACCAAAATCCTGCGCTGTCACATCCACGTTCAGTACAACATAGTATTTGCCGGCATCTATCAGCATTTTTTCCTCTGTGATCTTCCAGCCCTTCTCTGCGATGTACCTTCTCAAATGCTCTGTCTCCGACTGGGGCTGCAGCACTAGCTGGCCGGCTGACTGTACCACATCCATGCCGGCTTCAAGTATATCTGTTATGAGGATTCCTCCCATGCCGGCTATTATGATGGAATCCACCTCACCCGGAGAGATAGTTGCAAGTCCGTTTCCGAGTCTCAGATCGATACGGTCTGTCATATTCCATCTGGCTATATTATCCCTGGCTATAGCACACGGACCGGTTCTAACATCTGATGCTATGACCCGGTCCGATATGCCATTTGCCACAAGGTATATGGACACAAATGCATGGTCGCATCCAATATCACACACTCTGCTACCGGGCTTTACCATGTCGGCAACAGTCTTCATACGAAGTGACAATTCTATATCTTTCATAATATATATCCTCGCACTATCCTGCCGGATCGTGCGGTCCTCTCTGCTAGTTATACAGGAAATCCTTGAGCTTTCTGCTTCTGTTAGGATGTCTCAGCTTTCTGAGCGCCTTTGCCTCGATCTGTCTGATACGCTCTCTTGTGACATTGAACTCCTTGCCGACTTCCTCAAGGGTTCTTGGTCTTCCGTCATCCCATCCAAATCTGAGCTTTATAACTCTCTGCTCTCTCTCTGTAAGTGTGCTGACTACCTCGTCGAGCTGCTCGTGCAGCAGTGTCTGGTTTGTCGCCTCAACAGGTGTAGGGATACTCTCATCCTGTATGAAATCTCCAAGATGGCTGTCCTCCTCCTCACCGATAGGAGTCTCCAGTGATACAGGCTCCTGTGCGATCTTCATGATCTCCTGAACTCTCTCCTTTGGAAGTCCCATAACCTCTCCGACTTCCTCTGGAAGCGGCTCTCTGCCGAGCTTCTGAAGCAGATCTCTGCTCACTCTGGTAACCTTGTTGATGGTCTCAACCATATGAACCGGGATTCTTATGGTTCTCGCCTGATCTGCGATGGCCCTTGTGATGGCCTGTCTGATCCACCATGTCGCATATGTTGAGAACTTGTAACCCTTTCTGTAATCGAACTTCTCCACAGCCTTGAGCAGACCGAGGTTACCCTCCTGGATGAGATCAAGGAATAACATTCCACGTCCAACATATCTCTTGGCGATACTTACGACAAGTCTGAGGTTGGACTCTGCAAGCTTCTTCTTTGCCATCTCATCGCCTGCCTCCATTCTC
Organism: Bifidobacterium catenulatum; assembly: GCA_963600665.1. GTDB lineage: Bacteria > Bacillota > Clostridia > Lachnospirales > Lachnospiraceae > Coprococcus. Next base: position 11,286 of record CAVCCL010000013.1, read on the forward strand.
TTGGCAAGCTCTATCTCCTCCTCCGCGCTGAGCAGAGGCACCTTTCCTATATCCTTCAGGTACATCTTGACAGGATCCTGTGTTGTGCTCGATATATCACCTGTATCTGTGAAATCTATCTTCTCAACATCCTCGCCCTCAGCGATCACATCCTCGTCAAGTGTTGGCTCCTCCTCGTCGTCATCGGTTATCTGAAGTATGTCCACACCGTTCTTTTCAAGGAAATTAAAGATCTTCTGCATGGTATCCAGATCAAGGGCAACCTCCTTGAGATCGTTAAAATGCTTGATGAGCTCTGTGTCCTCTATAACGTTCTTCTTGCTGTGAGCTATGTCAAGCAATTCCTGAAGCTTTGTGTTGAACTTTGCGTTGATCGCATCGTCCTCACTCACCTTGATCATATACTTGTCTTCATTTGAATTGATCGCATCCATTGTACTCATATCTTTCCTCCACATAATGTATTGTTTATTTCTTATAAAATAACTTTAAACTTTTCTATCTTTTTCCTGTCCTTGATGAGCTGCTGAACCTTCATCATGTCATTCTCGCTCTCAAGCTGCTTTTTTATGCTGGCAAGCTTTATCTTTTTCACGACCTCGGTTATGGCATTGCCAACCTCCTCCTCGGTCATGTCTATCGCCAGATCTGTCTGGAGCATGCCTGCCACCAGTCTCTGTTCCTCCACATCCTGGAATGTGTTCACCACCACAGCGGGCTCAACCTTGTGCTTCTCCCTGTACTGTGAGTACAGCTTGTCCGCTACAGTCCGGTATATTCCCGGCTCAAAGTCCGCCTCACTCACCACGCCGTCAAGTCTTGTGAACAGCTCCGGCCGGTTCACAAGCCATGTGAGCAGCAGCTTCGCAGTCTTGTTATCCTTTGTCTCAGTTCTTCCCTGAGCTCCCGCGCTCTGGTCTCCCGGAAACTCTTCATAGCCCTGCTGTTCCTGGAGTCTGCGGGTCTCCCGCTCCACTATCTCCGGCTTTGCCGTGCCCGCAACACCGTAGGCATGTACCTTCGCGGCAAGGGCATCCTTGTCGATCACATATTTCCTCGCTATGGCATCGACATAATTATTTCTCTCCAGGTCATCCTCAATATATGCCAGTTCCCTCGCTATCTGGTTTTGGAACTTGGTCAGCTCACCCGGATCGCTCTGATCATATTCCTCAGAATATATCCTTGCAAGGAACATCATTCCGCTCTCGGCTTTCTTTATCCGCTCCTCAAATGCCTCGCTTCCAAGGTTCTGTATGAACTCATCGGGATCCTTGTACGGCCGCATATTGATGACCCTTGCGCCGACTCCGACCTCCCGGAGAATGGCTATGACCTTCTTCGTCGCCTCAACTCCCGCTCCGTCGCTGTCGTACGCCAGATAAACCTCATCGGCGTATCTCTTTATTATCCCTGCATGTCCAAATGTAAATGCCGTTCCAAGGGATGCCACGGCATTGTCAAATCCTGCCTGATGCATGGATATGACATCCATATATCCCTCACAGCATATAAATCCTTTTCTCCTGCTCCGCCTTGCTATGTTCATGGCAAACAGCGTATGGCTCTTGTCAAACACAGCGGTATCGCTGGTGTTTATATATTTCGGTTTTCCATCGCCCATGACTCGTCCGCCAAATGCGATGACCTTGCCGTTTATATCCAGTATAGGGATCATGGCTCTGTTCCAGAACTTGTCCACACCGCCTTCCTTCTCGCTGATCTCAACAAGTCCCGAGCCCTTCATCTGCTCATCTGTATATCCCTTGCTCTTCAGATACCTGTACAGATCATCCCTATATATATCTGAATATCCAAGTGCAAATTTATTTATCGTCTCATCAGAGAGACCTCTCGTCTCGTGAAAATACTCATAGGCCTTCTCACCATGCTGGCTGTGCTTCAATATATAATGAAAATATGCAGCCGCAGTCTTGTTCATCTCCCTGAGCGTTATCTTGTACTGCTCCCTCGACCTCTCCTGGGCGTTCATGGACTTCTCCGGGAGCTGTACTCCAGCCCTCTCCGCAAGCCTCTCTACCGCCTCCGGGAAATTGAGGTTCTCATATTCCATGACAAATGTAAACACGTTGCCACCGACTCCGCAGCCGAAGCAGTGATACATCTGTTTTTCCCTGTTGACCTTAAATGACGGAGTCTTCTCATGGTGGAACGGACAGCACGCCTCGTAATTCGCACCCTTTTTCTTAAGGCTTGCGTAGCTTCCGATAACATCCACTATATCATTTCTTGACAAGACTTCATTTATCACGTCATCCGAATAATACAATTCGATTCCTCCTGTTTGTCAGGTATGCTCAGACCTTCCAGGACTTCGGTATATATATACTCTTAAATGTCTCTATCGCATAATTGTCTGTCATACCAGCTATGTAGTCGCACACGACTGTCTTGGGATCTTCTCCCATATATATCATCTCAACACATTCATTTGTCAGCCTGCTGGCATCCTCAATGAAGTATTCATACAATATCCTCAGCATCTTGTCGGCCTTGAGTTCCTCGCTCTTGGCTATCGGGTTGGTGTAGAGATATCTGAACATGTATGTTCTAAGCTTTCCCAGCGCATCCCCGATCTCCGCCGACATACCGACGTAATCCTTGTCCTGACTCGTATTTATCACATCATGTATGAGACAATTCAGTCTGGTGCGGGTATTCTTCCCGAGTATGTCGGTGATATTGGTCGGAAGATCCTCCTCCTTCAATATGTTGCCCCTTATCGCATCATCTATGTCATGATTGACGTACGCTATCTTGTCCGCCAGTCTCACGCACTGTCCCTCCAGAGTATGCGGAGTGCATGATGTCTTATGGTTGAGTATTCCGTCCCTGACCTCCCAGGTGAGATTAAGTCCCTCACCACGGTTCTCAAGACGTTCCACAACCCTTACGCTCTGAACATTGTGGCTGAAATTATTGCCGGCGCAGGCCGCAAGTGTCCGCTCCCCGACATGTCCAAACGGCGTATGTCCCAAGTCATGCCCCAGCGCTATCGCCTCCGTCAGATCCTCGTTAAGCCTGAGTGATCTGGCTATCGTCCTAGCTATCTGCGACACCTCCAGGGTATGGGTCAGTCTGGTCCTGTAGTGATCGTCACCCGGCGACAGAAATACCTGAGTCTTGTGCTTAAGCCTCCTGAACGCCTTGCAGTGGAGTATCCTGTCCCTGTCTCTCTGGTAGACCGTTCTGAGGTCGCACTGCTCCTCCGGTCTGTCACGTCCTGTGGACTGATCGCTGAACGCTGCATATCTGCTGAGCACCTCGTGCTCCCTTTTCTCCTGCTGTTCCCGTATCGTCATAGAATCTCTCCTATCACATGATCAATATTTCTTACCACACATTTTTATTATTCTCCGTTTTTTCTCAAAATCCTTTTTTATTTTTCAAATTTTCTGAGGAAAGAATGACATGATAGTAAGTATAGTGATATACTTATCTAAGATTTTTGAGGTGAATGAAATGTTTGATTTTGAAGAAGAACTTAAGAAGCTCCCCCATGTCCCAGGAGTATATCTCATGCACGATTCGGGGGATCATATTATATATGTAGGAAAAGCCATAGATCTGTACAACAGAGTACATCAGTATTTCCAGACCGGCTACAAGAAATCCCCGAAGATCCAGAAGATGGTGTCCCATATTGCATGGTTTGAATATATTGTCTGCGGTTCAGAGATCGAGGCCCTCGTTCTAGAGTGCAACCTTATAAAAGAACACAGACCGCATTACAACACCATGCTCACGGATGACAAGGGTTATCCCTATATCCGCATTACTG
>CAVCCL010000014.1:0-4929 GCA_963600665.1 Bifidobacterium catenulatum
GAACAGCGGTTGTCACTCTCAAGGCAGACGTTGATGACAGCGTGCTCAAGAAAGCTGTAGAGGATCAGGATTATAAGGTGACATCAATTCAGTAAAGGCAGGAAATATATGAAGAAGATACTGAACAGATTGCTAAGCAGAATGGTAATAACGTGCTTTCTTGTGGTCGTCCAGTTGGCGATCATGATACTGGGGGTTGTTTTCCTTCAGGACAGATATATCTATATATCGGGTGCGCTCAAGCTGCTCAGCGTAATAGTTGTCATGTATCTCATAACAAAGGATACGAACCCTATGGTAAAGATGGCATGGATGGTGCCGATACTCATATTCCCAGTGTTGGGAGGTCTCATGTATGTGCTCTATGGACATGTGCTGATACCAAGAAAACTCAGGAAGAATTTTCTGAGGGTTCTCCAGCAGGAGGTATATGAGAACGTCAAGGGTGACAATTGGGTTCCGGCGGAGGAGTTAAAGTCGGAGCCTACATACAGGATATGTAATTATATGGAGAATGTGGCTGAGGCGCCTCTGTATAAGCACACCAGTGTGAAATATTATGCCATAGGCGATGATGTGATGGAGGATCTCATCAGGGACCTTGAGAGCGCGGAGAAGTATATATTTATGGAATATTTCATCGTGGACAAGGGTTATATGTGGGATACCATACTGGAGATACTGAAGCGCAAGGCTGCAGAGGGACTTGATGTCAGGTTCATGTATGATGACATCGGATCTGTGTTCAATGTGCCAAAGTATTATTGGAAGGAGCTTGAATCCTACGGTATCAAATGTATGGCGTTCAACCAGGTGGTTCCTTTCCTTGCCACTATCTTCAATAACAGGGATCACAGGAAGATCACTGTCATTGATGGCAAGATAGCTCACACCGGCGGTTACAACATGGCTGACGAGTATATCAACAAGATAGAGAAGTACGGCAAATGGAAGGACAGCGGAGTGAGACTTGAGGGCGAGGGCGCCTGGAGCTTCACTGTTATGTTCCTTCAGATGTGGAACAGCTTCAGATATTCAGAGGGAAGCTACAACAACTATAGACCGGCGGAGATCGACTATAGTGGCATAAGTGACGGATATGTTCAGCCGTACAAGTCCAGTCCTCTGAGCGGGGAAAATGTAGGAGAGAATCTGTATATGCAGATGATCAATGATGCGCAGGAGTACATTTATATATTTACCCCATATCTGATCGTGTGCAATGAGCTCATGCTGGCACTGAAGCTGGCAGCCAAGAGGGGCGTGGATGTGCGTATTGTTACGCCGGCCATCCCGGACAAGAAATATATATACAAGATGACCCAGTTCAGCTACAAGGAGCTGCTTCTGGCGGGTGTGAAGATATATCAGTACACGCCTGGATTTATACATTCAAAGACTTTGCTCATGGATGGCAAGCTTGCATCTGTGGGCTCCATCAATCTGGATAACAGGAGCTTCTATCACCACTTTGAGTGTGGAACTCTTCTGTATGACTGCAAGGCCATAGAAGATGTGAAGAAGGATATGATGGATACATTTGCCGAGTCGGAGGAGATAGATCTTCCGTGGTGCAGAAAGAACATAAGCAGGGTGACTATACTTGGAGCGATACTCAGATTATTGTCACCGCTTTTATAGAAGGAGTACAGCCGTATGGGCAAGAAGGACAACATAGCAGGAGACAGCAGCAGGCGGGAACTTCAGAACGGAATAACCACGTTATTTCTTATATATATGGGGGCTGCGTATCCCCTGATAATTCATGACAGATATTTTGATATAACAGTAACCAAGTACAGGGCGTTCTATATTGCACTGTGTATATATGCGGTGCTCATGGTGCTTGCGGTGCTGGTGGATGTGCTTGGACGGAATGTCAGCACAGCGCATGGATCGCGGAGCTCCGGCGGTAACGTGGATGTCTCAGCAAGTGCGGCACACGGCAGCGGATTTATCGGACGCTTGAGACATTTTATGGATCTGCATAATATCATGGCTATGGATATATTCATGGCAGGATTTGTTCTGGCAAATGTTCTGGCATTCTTTATGTCAGGGAATAAGGCAGCAGCGTATACAGGCGAGGAGGGCAGAAGGTGCGGACTTCAGTTCGTACTGCTGGCCTTTTTCCTGTATGTGTGTATGGCGAGATATTGCAGGATAAGGCGGTATGTGGCGGTAATATTCATGCTTGTTGGCTCGTTTGTGGGAGTGGTCGGTATATGCCAGTTCATGGGATATGATTTCCTTGGACTCAGGGAAGGACTGATGGAGAGCATAAGAAATGTATACATATCCACATTTGGCAATATCGATATATTCGCAAGCTTCCTGTGCGTGCTGGTTCCGGTGGCGGCCGGGGCGTATATCAGCTCGGCGGGAAAAGAGAGCATACTGATAAGGATAACAGCAGTTATCGCAGTACTCACGGGAACGGGTGCGGTGATAATATCCAATGCCAACCTTGCATATGCAGGTGTGGGTGGTGCCATGATAGCTGCGTGGATATGGGCTTCATACCGCGGAAGGATAAGAGAATTTGCGGATGTGTGCCTGGTCATGGCGTGCGGAGTTCTGGCGATCAGTATCATGCTGGGAAGAACTGATAACGGATATTCGGAACTTGACGGACTGAGCTGCTTTGTGAGTGACAGCCGGATGGTGTGGATAGTGTTCGCGGTCGTTTTCGTTGTATGGGCGGCTATAAGGCTGGCTTCAAAGTGGACAGTGAAGTTCCGCGGAAAGGCAGCGTTTGCTGTATCGGTTGGGGTATCGCTTGCCGGCATCGTGGCTGCTGTGATATATGCGGTGCACAACGACATGGGTATATTTTCATTTGAGGATTCCTGGGGAAATTACAGGGGGTTCGTGTGGAGAAGACTCATGGAGGCGTATAGGGATTTCAGTGTTCCACAGAAGCTGTTCGGTTATGGAAATGAATCGGTGAAGGCGATCATGACGGACCGGTACTATGATGACATGATGCATACGGTGGGTGTTGTATATGACAATGCTCATAATGAATATCTGCAGTATCTGATAACCACCGGAATATTCGGTGCGGTGAGTTATGTTGGGCTGCTGGTCACCACGGTGGCTGCTTTAGTTAGGACTGCGGTATCAGGAACTGCGATGTATGAGAATGAAAGCACAAGCGGACGATCTGCAGGAAAAAGATCGAATGAGAAGAAGGCTGCAAGAGATTCAAGGGTTGCAAGAGATTCAAGGGTTGCAAGAGATTCAAGGGTTGCAAAAGATTCAAGGGCTGCGAGAGATTCAAGGACTGAGGCTGGCTTGGAGTGCCTGCTTGGTTATGCTGCGGATGAGGGCAGTATGATAGCTGTGCTGCTAGGGATAACCGGGTATGCTGTTCAGGCATTTGTTAATCTGAACCAGTCACTTACAACGCCATACATATTTCTGTTCATAGCAATGGCAGGAGGTCTGTGCCGGAGATACAGATGCCAATTTGCAGATGGCGGCAGAAAATGACGTGTGAAGGACGATTTATAAGAAAATAATACAGGGAATTGTGTGTATATACTTGCCACAGTACATAGCAAAATGTTATAATATTTGCCTGTGTGGTGCTAGTGAACCGCACATGAAATAAAAAATACAGGAGGTCTAGAGGGACATGCAGATTTATGACGAGCTTGTAGCCAGAGGGCTTATAGCGCAGACAACAGATGAAGATGAAATAAGAGATTTAGTAAATAATGGTAAGGCAGTATTCTATATTGGCTTTGATCCGACTGCTGACAGCCTGCATGTAGGCCACTTCATGGCGCTCTGTCTGATGAAGAGACTTCAGATGGCAGGCAACAAGCCTATCGCGCTGATAGGTGGAGGTACAGCCATGATCGGTGATCCATCAGGCCGTACAGATATGAGACAGATGATGACAAAGGAGACTATCCAGCACAACGTTGACTGCTTCAAGAAGCAGATGAGCAAGTTCATAGACTTCTCAGAGGACAAGGCGCTTCTCGTCAACAATGCAGACTGGCTTCTCGACCTGAACTATGTAGATGTTCTCCGCGATGTTGGAGCATGCTTCTCAGTCAATAACATGCTTCGTGCAGAGTGCTACAAGCAGCGTATGGAGAAGGGACTCAGCTTCCTTGAGTTCAACTACATGATCATGCAGAGTTATGATTTCTACGCACTGTACCAGAAGTACGGCTGCAACATGCAGTTCGGTGGCGATGACCAGTGGAGCAATATGCTCGGTGGTACAGAGCTTATCAGAAGAAAGCTTGGCAAGGATGCATACGCCATGACGATCACACTTCTCCTCAACTCAGAGGGCAAGAAGATGGGCAAGACACAGAAGGGTGCTGTATGGCTCGATCCTAACAAGACATCACCATTTGAGTTCTACCAGTACTGGAGAAATGTGGCAGATGCAGATGTCCTGAAGTGCATCCGTATGCTCACATTCCTTCCGCTTGAGGAGATAGATAAGATGGATAGCTGGGAGGGCAGCCAGCTTAACCAGGCAAAGGAGATCCTTGCATATGAGCTCACAAAGCTTGTACACGGCGAGGAGGAGGCTGCAAAGGCTCAGGAGAGTGCAAGAGCACTGTTCTCAAAGGGTGTTGCAGCAGATATGCCATCAGTAACACTTACAGCAGACGACTTCAAGGACGGAGCCATCGATATCGTGTCAGTTCTCGTTAAGTCAGGTCTTGTTACATCACGTAACGAGGGCAGACGTGCCGTAGAGCAGGGCGGTGTCGCTGTGGACGGAGAGAAGGTCACAGATGTCCAGACTACAATTCCAGAGGAGAAGTTCGACGGAGAGGGCGTTGTTGTGAGACGTGGTAAGAAGAACTTTAGGAAGGTTAGTAAGTAAGAGATATACGTTGACATTTGTAAATGTTTAGTATAGTATAATAAATAAGAAAGCACTGGGTTGCACAC
>CAVCCL010000015.1:0-30256 GCA_963600665.1 Bifidobacterium catenulatum
ATCCACCCCTACATAAACTACTGTGTCAGTTACATTCTTAAGCATTGTATATCCTCCTTTTGATCCTAAGTATTTAATATAAATAATCCACGTTGTGTCCACATGATAAAATTAGCATCGTGACAGTTTATTATAACATACCGAATGAAAATAGAGAATCAGCGCATAAGAACTGATTCCCCATTTTTTGATATATTTTATTAGTTTAAACTCTGTTAACCCTCTTCTGCATCTTCTCCTGATACATACTATGGTCAGCCTCCCTCACGTACTCCTCAAGGGTCTTGTCACCATCCGGGTCTGTTATGACATAGCCTATGCTGAACTCAAGGTCAAATGGAAGCTTCTCCTGCGCAGCGATCTCTCTGGCCTTCTCCAGGATCGCCGTCTTTTTCTCCTCAGGAGTCTCCTCCTCATCGTATATAGATATGGTCACAAATTCATCTCCGCCGTATCTCACCGGAATACTGCTTATTCCACCGCCTCCGGCCACAGCCCTTGCCGCATTCCTTATCGCCTTATCGCCAAATTCATGACCGTACGTATCGTTTATATATTTAAGCCTGTCCATATCGGCAAACATTATGAGAAGTGCCCTTCCCTGCTTTGCCGCCTTGTCAAATGCCTTTGCAGCGATCTGTCTCATGCCCTCCCTGTTGTATATCTGGGTGAGCGGATCCTTTATGGATATCGCCGCAAGCTCCTGGTTGATCTGCTCCAGTCTCCATTTGTTGAACAGAGTGATCATCGCCACGTTCATTTCGCTTATGACCGTCGCCCAGAGCTGCTTGTCCATGAGGTAATAGCCATTCTCCACGCAGCAGAATCCGACCGCCTTATCTCCGAAGTGAAAAGGAGCAAATAAGAATATATTGCCGCCTGTCTCATCGTCCAGAAGAGGGAACATGCTGTGATATGTATCGTCACCCGTAGCAGCGATTCCCTGTCTGTACACGATCTGCATTCTCTGAGGATAGCCCTTCACCGCAAATACATCCTCATCGTACGCCGCCGAGAGAGTAGGGCCTGAGCCGCCCATCTCCACGAGGGATCTGTCGACGACCATCACGCATTTCTTACATTCCGCCTCGGTATATGCAGTCTGAACACACGGGTACAGGCCGCTGTAATCCTTGCATCTGCTGAGCAGATGTGTGAAGTCCAGAGTGCTCTCATCGATCTCCTCACGCTCCACAACGCCCATTATGTAATTCTTCAGATACTGTCTGCCGTTCAGCATGGCATCCGTTCCACAGCCACAGCTCTCCGTAAATATACACTTATAGTCTATGTATGAGCTGGTATCCGGTGCATTACCCGCCCAGATATTCAGCATGATCTCAGCAGCCGCATATCCTATCTTCTCGCGGATCCTGCTCACCGTTGTTATACGCGGAGTATAGTAAGCAGCCTTATCAAAGTTGTCGAATCCCGTAACCTTGAAGTCATGTGGCACAGTAAGGCCGAGCGATTCAGCTCTGTTGCACACTCCCACCGCCAGATTGTCATTTGCACAGATTATGGCATCAGGGAGTATCTTCCTGACAAGCTCCCGCTCCTCGAGCCGCTTCTCATCCAGCTCCTCCTGTTCCTTCACTCCCGGATTCTCCGCATCCGGAGCAGAGTCGGCAAAGCTGCCACTGGTTATCTCACCGTACACCTCCGCAGGGCCGCCATAATCCGGACCATCCTTCTCATGCTGTATACAGGTGTGTCCGTGCACTCTGAGCAGTTCCTCAAATCCTGTCACTCCGTCATTGAATCCGAAATCACCGAACAGAACATCCTCATCTTCTACCTTAAGCCCATATTCATCCATACAGTCACGGAACGCACGGCATCTCTCCTGCGCCTCATAATTGTCCTTTGGCCCGGCAAGATACCACATCTTCTTTGCACCGTGCTTCTCTATCATATGCCTTGTCATGTCATACATGGCATCATAATTATCAATACCCACAAAATGAAGTCCATCAAATTCGGTCTCAAGGCTTATCGCCGGAACTCCGCTCTTCCTGATCCTGTCCAGGAGCTCCTCAGTGACACCCGGATATTTGATATTGTTGACAGAGATTATGATTCCATCAAAATCCGTCAGCTCCGGCAGATTATATATATTGTACTCTCCACAGCTATAGCCCTCATCCCTGTTCCAGTTTCCATTGCTGTTGAATATGTACAGATTCACATCAGCCTGGGCATCCTTTATCTTCTGCATAAATCCAAGTGGCCAGGCATAGGTAAAATACCTCTTCCAGCCGTCCATGAACAATGCCACTTTCTTCATATCATTTACCTCCCGAGAATTGAGATCGATCCCTCCAAAGTCGTCCTTCTATATAAAAAACGAATCTGCATATATTCAATTATACACAGATTCGCCCTTCAAAAATATATACAAATGTATCAAAAACATGTACTTTGCTATCGCTTTATCACTTAAGCGGATAGTCGTCATGCTCCGGCTTGTAATCACGTATAGTCTTAAGAGCCGGCAGTGCACATCCGTCATAATCAAAGAGTGCCTGATTTGCCCATTCGTTGCCGCACGGACCCGACTCCTCTATATATGACAGAGCGCCCTCGGTAGCCCAGCCGCTTCCCGGAACAGGTATCCATCCTGCCTCCCAGTAATAGAAACCATCACCGCCCGGAACTGAGTCTATCAATTTCATTATGTCCTGCATAAAGTCCGCCTGTCCTGTTGGAGACATTGGATAATCCAACTTCTCCACTAGCGAAGACTTTGTCGCATAGCCCTTTCTATCTTCAGGCCCCAGCTTCTCATAATCCGCATAGTCCTCCATGGTGAATCCCATGGACACCTCTGCGATAACTATCTTCTTGCCGTATCTCGCCGCCATGTCACGCATGTTGGTCTCAAGCTCCTTCATGGTTCCATGCCAGAATGGATAATACGACATGCCAATTATATCAAAATCTTCTCCTCTTTCCATGTAGTGATCGAACCAGTCCACATACATAGGATTGTTGCCGCCATTGTCGAGGTGTATCATGACCGGAATATCAGCGTCAACTGATCTGACCGCTCTTATTCCCGCGCTCACGAACTTTGCGATGTTGTCATACTCAGGCTTCTGTCCAAGCGGCCACATCAGTCCATTTGTAAGCTCGTTTCCAACCTGGACAAGCTGAGGGAGAACGCCCGCATCCTTCATCTCTGAAAGAGTCTCCCTTGTGTAGTCATACACCGCCTGCTCAAGCTGATCAGCGTCCATGCCTCTCCACGCCTTCGGCACTCTCTGCTTGCCCGGGTCAGCCCAGAAATCACTGTAGTGATAATCAAGCAGAACGCTCATTCCATGATCCATAGCACGCTTTGCAAGTTTCTTGTATACCTCAAGGTCATTTGTGCCCGCGCCATAAGGTACGCCATCCTCCGTGTACGGATCATTCCACAGACGAAGTCTCACAGAATTCACACCATAGCTCTTCAGTATGTCAAATATATCTCCCTGCACACCGTTGTCATAATATTTCGCACCTAACTCTTCAACCTCGACAACAGTGGAGAGATCCACGCCCTTTATATAATCTGCCATCTTTTCGTCTCCTTCATCTGTCTTTTTATTCAAGTAATTCATAATATGTAACTGACAACCACCACGGGCATGTCCTGCATTCCCTGTGGCGGCGTCCATCAATTAATCATCAAATGTAATTCTGTCGTACATTCTTCCGTACTTCATTCTGATAAGTTCATTCTTTGCCAGGACATCCTCCTCCGGTCCTACATACTGACAACGGATGCAGTAGTATTCCTTCTTGTCCTTATCATAGAACATATCAATATCCAGGTCTCTAAAAAAGCACATTGGACATCTGTAATTTAATTTGCCTTTTCCAGACTGAGCCATGTTGAAAATACCTCCTTATCCTTAAGTGTCTTTGTATAACCAAGAGTAAACATTGGCGAGAACGCATATCCCTCTTTGAAATATCCTGTTGCATCGCTGTTTGAAGCGCCCATAGCAGCCTTTGTCTCGATCGCAGGGATTACTGCTGATACCTCATCGGCACCTGCAAGATCCTCTTCTCTGCACTTGTACTCGTATGCGAGTGACTTGCTCTCTGTTGCATTCTTTGCTGTGAGAGTGATTCCTGTCATGTCCTCAGGGTACTCTGTTGTACCGTAGCATGCCACCATGTACTCATTGATCTCAACCTCTGCATCAGGGTTGCTCATCTCAAGGATGGTTCTCTCATGTCTTATCTTTGATGAACCCTCCTCGAAGTATATCTTTGTCTGAAGCTTAACTGTCAGATCATAGAACTCGATATCCACTGGGTCAAGTGTAAGGATTCTTGTGCTTCCCTCCTGTGAGAATGTTGCCTTTGTTCTGCACAGACAGAGGTCGACCTCCTCACCCTTGTAGCTGATCTTGGCACTTCTCACAGTACCCTCACCAGCGTAGTGTGTGAAATATCCTGCTCTGTACTTCTCCTGAATCAGGAATGGATATGAAGCATCCTGAACGTGTGGAGTTCCGATACCTACAGGCCAGTTGAGCTTTGCAGCGTATGGTCTGAGGTCAACGATCGCACCACCCTGATCCATGTTGATCTGGGCTCTCATGTATGGATCGCAGTACCAGAAGATCTGCTTGTCTGATCCGTACAGTATATCTTTCCAAAGAGCACACTCAGGCTCCTCGTATGTCTTGTTCTCTCTGTAGAAGTCAGCAAATTCAGCCATTGTCATGTCGATACATTTGCCTTCCTTCTTCAAGTCGCCGTAATACTTCATTCCATCTTCGTAGCTCTTCTTGAGCAGTTCGTATGGAGCCTCCCAGCGTCCCATCTTGTTCAGCCAGCCTGGTCCAACAAACATCATGTTGTATGAATATCCATTGTTGAACTTAGCCAGATGACGGTACTGGTCGATCAGGTTGTACAGATATGGGTACTCCCATGTCTTGCTGTCATAGATCATTCCACGGAGAACGTTCTGTGGATGTGTACCGAAGTTAGAACCATTTCCATCATAACATGCCAGCAGATCTCTTGAAAGATGAGGGATAGCAACGATTCCGCTGTCCTCAGCCTCATTTGCCGCAGGTGCATGTGTATTCTGCTTTGAAGGTATCCATGGATTCCATGGGCCGCCATCGAACAGTGTGTACCATGAGTTGTTGCATGTGTGGTAAGCCTTAGGGCCCTCCTCCCAGCATGTTGCAACTGCACACTTTACTGATGGGTACTTCTCCTTGATGTAATTTGTAAGCTCTGCGTCCATGTAGTATGAACCTGTTGACTCAGGGTAGAAGCCAAATATATCATGGAACTTTCCAAATACGTCATCGACGATATTCTTCTTGTCCTCCATTGAGAACATCCAGATACAGAAGTCCTTGGTCTTGTACTTCTCTCTGAACTCTGTGCAAGGAAGACCAAGGAGAGAGAGTGCTATCTCATCTCCGTACTTCTCATGGTGCTCCTTTGCCAGTGACACAGCCTCCTCATTGAAAAGGCTGGCATATGTCATCTGAATAGTAGTCTTGAGTCCGTTCTTGTGAGCTGTCTCCTGCTGGAACTTGAAAATGTCCAGTGACTCTGTGAGGAGAGCTTTTCTTCCGATATCCTCCGCCTGACCATGGCCTGTAACCTTCTCGGCATACTCAGGAACCATCTCAGGACGGTGGATGATGTTAACAACAAATGTATTCTCCATATCTTCAATCTCCTATTATGTCTTATAAAATTTAGCCCTTTACAGAACCGCCTGTAACTCCCTCTACGTAGTACTTCTGCATGATCACGAACAGTATTGAGATAGGAATAGCTACCACGATACCGCCGGCACAGAATACTGAGAAGTATTTGTTGACCAGTGATTTCTCAAGCATGTTGTAAAGACCTATAGCTACTGTCCAGTCCTTTGAAACTCCTGAGTTGAGCATAAGCTTTGCGAATACGAAATCGCCCCAAGGAATGAGGAAAGAACTGATTACCTGGTACACTACGATCGGCTTACAGAGAGGAAGGATGACCTTCAGGAAAATCTTCGCTTCTGAAGCTCCCTCAAGTCTGGCAGCCTCTTTAAGTGACATAGGTATTGTGTCCATGAATCCCTTCATGATGAGGAATCCAAGTCCTGATCCTGCTGAGTAAACGATGATCATACCGAAGTGGCTGTTTGTCAGTCCCAGCATCTTCAGGATAAAGTAAATTGCAATCATGAGAAGTGGGCCAGGGAACATATTCAGTATCAGTGACGCACTCATGATCTGCTTTCTTCCATTGAATCTCATACAGCTCATTGCATAGCTGACCATAATTACAAATATAGTAGAGATGATACATGTAAATACTGCAATGATAAGCGTATTCTTGAACCATGACACATACTGCACAACCGAGTCAGGTCTTGTGAGAAGCTGTACAAAGTTGTCTATAGACCAGCTCGTTGGGAAGAAATGTGCTGTGTTGATTCCCTTATATCCGCTGAATGAAGTAACCACCAGCCAGATGATCGGAACCAGCCAGATAACTGCGAGGATAAGTAATACGATATGTTTAACGATTGAACCTATTGTTTTCTTCATTACTGGTACTCCTCCTCTTTATCTCCTGAGATCATTCTTGAGAATGATATAAGTGTAAATGCTGCACATATGATAAATACTATGATACCGATAACGGATGCCATCTTGTAGTCGTAGTATTCATTTGTAAGTCTGAACAACCATGTAACAAGAAGGTCAACTTCCTTCGCATGCGAATTGGCAAGTGCCTGATTCTGTGTAACGAATACATCCTGTGTGAGCAGGTAGATTACGTTGAAGTTGTTGATGTTCTTAACAAAGTCTGTTATAAGTGCCGGGCCCTGGATAAACAGGATATATGGCATTGTGATCTTCCAGAATACCTGGAAGTTTGTTGCTCCGTCGATCTTTGCACTCTCTATCTGATCTGTAGGTATGTTCATCAGAACACCGGTTGCGATCAGCATCTGGTATGGAACACCAACCCAGATATTTATGAGAATGATCATTACCTTTGCCCAGTGTGGGTCAGTAAGGAATGGTATGTATGTAAGATGCTCGCTGACAAGTCCCATATGCTTCAGCATGTCTGTGATACCGATATTTGAACAGATAGTGTTCACGATACCTGAATCAGCGAAGAAGTTTCTAACCAGAAGCAGTGTTACGAACTGTGGAACTGCTATTGATATGATGAAGAGTGTTCTCCACATCTTCGGAAGCTTGGTCGTCTTCGAGTTGATAGCCTTGGCAAGAAGGATACCACCGATGAATGTGGTAAATGTCGCCATGACTGCCCATACAAGAGTCCAGCCAAGGACCTTTCTGAATGAATATCCAAATGTTACTGTCATACTGTTGGAGAACAGGCTCTTGAAGTTCCTGAATCCAACCCATGTGAACAATGAGTTCGGTGGAAGGTGCTGCTGGTCATAATTGGTAAATGCCACTGCTATAAGAATAAGTATTGGCAGAATGTTCATTATGACTACACCTATTGTAGGAAGTGTGAGAAGTGTTATGTGGAACTTCTCGTTAAAAAGTGCCTTTATGTCTTCCTTGAATGTATTGATATGCTCCCCGTTCTCCTTCATCTGCTGAAGCTTGTACACGGTCTTGATATTGTGTATGTAGAAAAGCACGAATACCAGCATGATGAACAGTGCCACAACTGAATTGAGAAGAATCTGGAAGGAATTGTCGTAATTATTTGTAGTTGTCTGCATGGTGAGTGGATCAAATACCTGCTCAAACTTTACAGTTCCAAGAGTTCCGAACTTGGCAAGGTTCGGTGCTGCATATAACACGCACATTGCCACGAACGCAGCCTCGACTACCAGCATGATCAAGCCGTTGATGATCTGCTTTCTTGCGAAGTAACCTGCACCCATAATAACTGCTGAGAGCTTAACCCATATATCGCCTTTTGCAAAAGCAACACCAAAATTCTTGAAGTATCTACCTATCGCTTTAAAGAATCCTGATATTTTCTTCATTAATAAGCTCCTCTCTTTTTGTATAAAATGCCCCATATGCCACGAATGACATATGGGGCATCATCTTAATTACCTATAATATATATTTTTGTTGTATAACCTGTTGCCACCCTCTACGTTCAAGGGTGCACTGTTATTACTCCTGTGATACAGGTGCGTCGATTCCCTCAACTGTGTTGTCAAGGAGTGTCTGAAGATCTGTTCCGTCTGGGTTACCCTGAGCAAGGATTGAACCAAGTGTCTCAGCAGGTGTCCAGTAGTTACCACCTACACGCTGTGGTGTTGCGTATGCTGCCTGAGCTGCAAGAGCTGAGATAGCTGGATCAGCCTTAACTGCGTCTGACTCTGATGCGTTGATGTTAGAAGGTCCAAGGCCTCTCTCGTTGAATCTTGTAACCTGTACATCCTCTGATGTGAGGTACTCAGCAAGGAGCATTGACCAACCTACATTCTTTGAATGTGGGTTAACACCGATGAGCTTGTATCCTGAGTATGATGACATCTGAACCTGCTTGCCTGCTACTGTATATGTAGGAAGCTTAGCTGCTGCATAGTTGTCGCCCCATGCTGCCTTAGCGTCATCAGCTCTCCATGTTCCGTTAACTGCTGCACAGATAGTTCCCTCTGCGATAGCTGTTGCCTGATCCTCATCGCTCATGTCTACAAATACGCCTGTCTTGAAGAGATCAAGTATTGCCTGAACTACATCTGTACCGCCTGCCTGATTCCAGTTACATGTGTTTGTAAGTCCGTCATCGTTAAGTGTAAGGTCAAGACCTGCACCCTGGAAGAATGAGTAGATGTACCATCCGTTTGATACGTCCATAGCGATCTTCTTGTTTGCCTTCTTAGCTGCCTCGATCATAGCGTCAAGTGACTGGATATCATCCTCTGTGAATACTGATGAATCATAGAACATGAAGTATCCGTTATCTGCTGTCATTGGGTAAGCATAAAGTGTTCCGTCTACTGTAGCTGCCTCGATAGAACCTGCAAGGTTAGCGCTTGCTACATCGTATGTGTATGTAGCCTGTACTGCCTGAAGTGCTCCGGCATTTACAAGCTCGTTGATCTGATCATCAGCAAATGCGTATACATCTGGAGCAGCCTCAACGTCTACCAGAATGTCATCCTTTGCCTTTGACTCTGACTCAGCACCGAGTGTGATGTTAAAGTCAACGTCTGGGTACTGACCCTTGAAGCTGTCGATGAGCTTTGTTGTGAGATCCTGATCTTCCTCTGAAGCCCATACTGTAAGATCTACAGTTCCTGTTGTTGCATCGATGAGGTTCTGGATAGCGTCATCTGATGATGCTGCAGCCTGTGTGCTGTCGCCAGCGGCTGCTGTTGTTCCTTCGTCCTTTGAATCTGCGTTGCCACATCCTGCAAGGCATCCTGCCATCATTGCAGCAACAAGTGTTAATGATAAAACTTTCTTTCTCATTCTTATGTCCTCCTCTTAAATAATAAGAATAATTAGTTGCTCTTTTTGTTTCCCGTGCGCAATCGGTTGTTCTTTATGGTTATATATTATCAGTTCTGTTTATTGTTGTCAACTACTAATTGAAATAACTTTTAAAATAAAAAAATATACATTTTGCACAACCCGTTTTTGCCAGAAACGTTTCCATCTTCGTCATATTTTGCGCACACGTTTGCACAGACTACCATATCTAGTTCTTTTTGGTAAATATTTGCAATAGTGTATGTGCGAAATTCATATTTTGACCCACTATCACACCTTTGATTTACTTGATTTCCTGATTTTTTGTACATTTTTTAATTTCATTCTGTATCTCGCCAGACGGATACCCCGCTCAGTATACGTGTATATTTATACTCCATTTACGCAACCATGCGCAACATGTAGATTTTTCCATATATTCCACGGCACACAAAATGGGTGCCGGTCACCAGACCTGCACCCATTTTTATAGAGCACTATATTTTATCGTCTTACTTTGTCGATTCCTTTAACCTGAGCTCATATCCCAGATGAGTCTTCTTCTTGACTTCATTTCCCTCTATGAAATCCACCAACAGCTTGCATGCCACCATTCCCAGTTCTCTCGGATCAAACTGTAGAGATGTTATGGCAGGCTGATAGTTGTTCAGCAGTGAACTGTTATAGAAAGAAGCCACCTTCACATCGGTCGGAACTTTTATGTTCATCTTGTCAAGGGTATTCAGCACATTCATGCAGATTCCGTCATCCATACATAATATGCATTCCGCCTTCTGCTTTATCACTTCCTCAACAGCATGCTCACACAGAACGGAATTGTCTATGTCAAAATATACAAGGCCATTGTCCACGCTGACTTCCATGTCCTCCATGGCGTCCAGATATCCTTTGTATCTGTTGAGCGTTACCACATGGTTCTTGTTGCCGCCCATCAGCGCAAGCCTTGTCATTCCCTTTGCAAGCAGTATAGATGTAAGCTCACGGCACGCACTTCTGTGATCGTGATCTATCTGTATGACATTGTCGTCATCCATGCTTCCAACCACAACAAATGGTATTCCCTTTTCCTTCAAATACGCCGCCGGCGCATCATTTACGAGTGTTCTTCCAAGCACCACTCCATCAACCTTGTGATTCTCAATGATCCTCTCAAGCTGACTCATATCATCCGGCGCAACTGTACACACCAGCACATCATAGTCCACAGGAGCCGCCATCTCAAGCAGTCCCATAAGACACTTCTGGAAGAACGGCAGATCCACCACGCTGTAGTCGCTCGGCATGACCCATCCTATATTATAGGATTTTGACTGTGCCAGCCCCTTCGCTATAACGCTTGGCTTATAATTATGTTCCTCTATATACTCAAGAACTCTCCGCCTTGTCTCAGCACCGATCCTTCCCTTTCCGGAAATAGCTCTCGATACTGTAGTCTTAGATATATTTAACGCCTCAGCCACATCAGAAATGGTCATCTTCTGGCCTGACTCTTTTGTCTCCATGTTCAAGTCTCCTTTTGTTCAGCACATATCACCGCATTTGCGCAACCCTCCATGCGCAATCGGTTGCCCTTGATATTATCATAGCTTTTTTTGTGCACAAGTCAAGATTTTTTTGATTTTTACCATGTCAAATTGGCTATTTTGTCAAAAAGTACAAAGATATTTTTATTATTTGTGCAATTATCTCTTACCTCGATGCCCACATATCCCTGAGAGCCTGCTGCAGATAAGAGAAGTCAGCAGACGGCACATCAGGGTTCAACCTCTCTTCCTTCCGGCAGACATCATATAGTCTGATTCCAAGAGACGCCACATCTCTTCTGTCCTCCACCGGCAGGCTTGCATACAGCATATCGAACTCGACCAGAGCCTTGAGATCTCCCGGCCAGCCCGATGCAAGCCAGGCAATATCGGTCATCTTTGCGTCCCCCAGTGCCCTGACGCTCTCAAAAAGCTGTTTGTATTTGCTGTTCATCATTCCATTTTTCATGCTCTGCCAGTGAAAAAGCGCAGTCTCGGATACCCCGAGCGCACTTGCGATAGCAGAGATGTGCCGCACCGTAGGCAGCCTCTCCTCGTTCTCCCACTTGTAATAAAGTCCTTCTGTTATCTTGTGATTTTCCGGCAGTAACTTATTGATCTCCGCTACCATATACTTCACCGTATACTCCGAAGACCTGCTGTTTTTGCGGATATCCCGCATGTTGAAGCCTATCGTGTCTGTTATCTCTTCAGAAACCGATGACCTCATTTTTGTTCTCCTTTTATTCATCTCTCTCCTCCGTTGCATACATTTATACGCACTGTACAATTTTGTATTCCTAAATATCCTACCACTTATCTCGCCAAAGTGCTACCTTTTTATCCATACAAACTCAAAGGAGATCATTATGACAGAATTAACTACGACCGAAAAACAGACTGATGCCCCCTGTTCGTCCATTAACTACTGCAATCTCAATGGCTATGAGCTCACCGCAGAGGAGAAGATCATCTTTCTGACATCCTATGTATCACGCATAGACCATGAGACTATATATCAGCCGGCGACAAAGGAATTCGTACAGAATTTCAATGTGGCGGCAGCAATCAGCATAATCAACAACTACGCAGCGGCGGACTCTTTTTTCAGAAAAATGGCCGGGTCATTTCCATACATTGAAAACTCACAGCGTTTTTCATCCCCGGATATATACTTTCTCCTGCTGGAGCTGAAACTGTACATCAACGAGAGGCGGCGTGTGATAGCAAAAAATAATTCAGCGGACACACTCTCTATCATTGAGCAGTACAAAAACCGTTACTCGTTCAATCAGTCAGCCACCCAGAAAATGGAAGCCCTCCACAGCATAAAGCGTTTCGCGCATCCATCTTTCTTTGTGCCGGAAACCGTACTGTACATAAACGAAAACTCTATCCTGTACGTACACTCAGCTTTGCGCTATATCGATATGCTTCTCGAATACATGCAGCGGAATGACAATTCTATAGATTATGAAATTTATTCTTTTTTACAGAACTTCAAATCCATGTTATTCAACAACGAGCACGACACAACACCAACATATATAATCGATCAGTCAAGAGATTATATCTATAGTATTCTCGGAAATGGCAAAAGAAAATCTAAGATGACTGACATATGCAAATACGCAGCCTTCGTGGAAAGTCTCACAGAACTCGGCAACGCCATAAGTGCTTCCAACATGAAGCTCTAGATCATTCCCCTGCAAATCTACAACATAAAAACAGCCCGTCGCTTATGCGACAGGCTGTTAAGAAGGGGGGAGTGGAGGATTCCTATGTTTTGGGGTTTGGGGTTATGGGGTTACATTACATCGTATAAAGGGATTTCTACGAATTTCGTGCTAAGGGAACCCTCCGTCTATCAAAATATAAGTGATTGTCTTTTTTAATAACCAGAAGTTTTGTTGATCACAACTCATCTCCTTGTTATGCCCATATACTATCAAAACACTTTGAAATTGTAAATACGCAAAATTTTATAAAACGAAGGCTTTTTTTTGTGGTAATTTATCAACAGTTGCGCATTTCAATAGTTTTTTGAAGGTTTTTGAATGTAAAATGATTGTTTTTTTCATGTTTGAGCGGTTTATTGTTCATTATGATCACTTTTTACAACCGATAATTTCCTATTATCGTGCAAAGCTGTCAAATTCGTTTGACTGTTGGCGAAGATCGGAGTGTTGTAATATAATAGTAGGAAGTCAATGATCTCGGAGGACATGCTATGAATGAAAATGATATTCTAAAGGGGCGGTTAAAGGATCTGGCAAATGCCGCCTACCGCCAGAACAGATATACATATACTAATTTTCTGAGTGCTGCAGACATGGAAGTATTTTACAGCAATCTTGAACAGTTGTCATTTGCAGGATATACCATCTTTGGAGGCAGGGAATCCTGTGACCGCGTTATGATCGCCTTTGGAAATGAAGCCGACTGTGGCTACGCACCGGATTTTCCCATCTGCACCATGAAGGTTTCCGCTGTTTCGGACAAATTCTCAGACGATCTGAACCACAGGGATTTCCTTGGGGCACTCATGAATCTTGGCATTGAGAGGGAGATGGTGGGCGATATACTGGTCACCGAATCCACCCATTCCGGCAAGCACAACAATGCCTATATATTCTGCGTGGACACTGTTGCCGATTATATCGCAGAAAATCTGACAAAAATAAGGCACACAAATGTAAAATGTACTTTTTGCAGCACCCAGGATACTGATGAGATACAGATAAAAAAGGAGCCTATGCACATAATCGCTGCATCTGCAAGAGCTGACGCTGTGACAGCCACCATAACCGGTCTCTCGAGAAGCAGCACATCCCTGTTGTTCAGGGAAAAGAAATTCTCACTGAACAACAGGTTGTACGAAAACAGCAGCTACCAGTTAAAACCGGGCGACGTATTTTCAATACGTGGATATGGCAAATACGAATTTGTCGAGACAGGCAGCGCAACCCGGAAGGGCAGACTGAACATAGAATTACTCAGATATATTTGATTTTCTAACAACTAGCAGTTGATCAGTTCACTGTAGTATCTTTTCACATCAGCGCGTCTTGTTGCGCTGATGTGTATACTTTTACCATTTGTCAGGATCATTTCATGAGCCGTGCATCTGCTCACATGATCCGGATTTACAAGATAGGATTCATGCGGTCTGATAAATCCCCCGCAGCCCGCCTTCATGCGCTTTTCCATCTCGCCAATACTTCCATAAAAAACATATTTTTGTTCCGTTGTGACCAGATTTATGCGACGTAATTCGCTTTCAAAATACATTATACTCCGGGTATCTACACTGTATCTCACCCTCCCGGATACAAATGTGAATCTTCTCTCATCGCGGCTCCCCTCAACCGCCATCGTCATCACCTTTTTGAAATTTGCCGCATTGACAGGTTCATACAGAATATAACACGGCTGGATATCATACAATCTCCGGTTTATTCCTGCTGCTATCATCACGAGACTGCCTACCCTGTGGTCTTTTTTCAAGGCATCGGCCACATCCCAGGAACGATACACCACCACTACATCGTAAATTCCTTCCAGATCCATGTCGACCATGATCGCATGTACATTGTCATAATATCTCACAGCGCACACACATCCCGCATCTCTCTGCCATATACCCATGTACTCCTGCAACAACGGGCTCATTACTTTCTCCTCACTGTATACAGCAATCTTCAGCATATCTCCCTCCAAAGCTGCAGAAGCTTCCGCTCCTGTTCATCCCGGATAACGATTTCCTCCCTCGGAGTCACATCCTCCTCCATCACATCAATATCCCATATGAAATAATCACATGTGCGGTTTAGCACCCTCGACAGCAGCACCAGCCGCTTCAGGCTCGGCAGACTTCCACCATTTTCAAGACGGCTTATATATTTGCCATCTGCATAGATAAGATACCCCAGCTCCTTCTGTGTGAGGTTCATAGACTTGCGGGCATCCTTTATTCTCTGCCCAATAATAACACTGTTCAATTTTTTCTCCTCCCTATCCGTCCCCGCGGACAACAATATTACTTTACAATAAAATCGCAAAATAAAAAACCGCATCCCATGCGGACTTTCCACATAAGATGCGATTTTTAGTACATTTATTTACTAAATATTTCGAAAAACTTTATTTTTGTACTTATTTTGTAATTCCAAGCTTTATTGCCTCGTCGGCTACAGCCTTTGCAACCACCTTTGCAACCCTCTCGTCAAATGCTCCAGGAATGATGTAATCCTCCTTGAGTTCCTCATCTGTGACAATTGATGCTATAGCCTTGGCTGCTGCCATCTTCATCTCCTCAGT
The DNA here is from genome assembly GCA_963600665.1 of Bifidobacterium catenulatum. Lineage (GTDB taxonomy): Bacteria > Bacillota > Clostridia > Lachnospirales > Lachnospiraceae > Coprococcus. Next base: position 15,311 of record CAVCCL010000015.1, read on the forward strand.
TATGCCTGTCGCCTTTGCATCCAGAGCTCCTCTGAATATTCCAGGGAATACGAGAACGTTGTTGATCTGATTTGGATAGTCTGAACGACCTGTTGCCATAACTCTTACGCCGCCCTTTGCAGCCTCCTCAGGCATGATCTCAGGTGTAGGATTTGCCATGGCAAATACTATAGGATCTGCTGCCATTGATGCAACCATTTCTGCTGTCACGATATTTGGAGCTGAAACTCCGACAAATACATCCTTGCCCTTCATGATCTCGGCAAGAGGACCTGTCTGTCTGTCCTTATTTGTAATCTCTGCCATCTCAGCCTGTGCTGGATTCATCCAGTCCTGTCCAGGACACAGAGCGCCCTGCTTGTCCACGAGAACCACGTTGCCTATACCGAGCTGAAGCAGAAGCTTACATATTGATATACCTGCTGAACCCGCTCCGTTGATTACTACATTTGCCTCGCCAAATGGCTTGCCGACAAGCTTCAATGCATTGATAAGTCCCGCTGACACAACGATAGCTGTACCGTGCTGATCGTCATGGAACACAGGAATGTCAAGCTCCTCCTTGAGTCTTCTCTCTATCTCGAAACATCTTGGAGCTGATATATCCTCCAGATTGATTCCTCCAAATACAGGTGCGATGCGCTTTACTGTCTCTACGATCTCATCCACATCCTTTGTGTCAAGGCATATAGGGAATGCGTCAACTCCGCCGAACTCCTTGAAGAGTATGGACTTTCCTTCCATTACAGGTATAGCTGCCTCAGGGCCTATATCTCCCAGGCCGAGAACCGCTGTTCCATCTGATACCACGGCAACCATGTTGCCCTTGCATGTATATTTGTATACGTCAGCCTTATTGTCACGGATCTTTCTGCAAGGCTCTGCAACGCCCGGTGTGTATGCTGTACTCAGATCGTCTCTGTTCTTCACTGCCACCTTGGACACTACCTCTACCTTACCCTTGTGCTCCTCATGCATCTTAAGACTTAAACTATTGTAATCCATGTCTGTTCCTTTCTGCGCACCCGCGCATCCTGTATTTTATCCACTGTATATATAACAGTGTCTCTCCTATATAGCGCTGCTCCGGAATCCCTGTTTTTCCTGACAACATCGCTTATTCCATAATAACCTTGACTCTCATTTTAGTCAACGATATGTGCCAGCATATGTACTCTGTTGAATGGGAACGAGAAGTAATATCCATCTGCAAAATCCGCAGTGTACTCGAGTATCTCTCTGGCGATCTGTATACCGCAGTCCTCGCCCTCCTGCCTTGTGGCATTTTCACCGTATCTCTCTATGGTCTCATCCGGAATCTCTATGCCAGCCATCTCATTCTTCATGAACAGGGCGTTTCTCCTGCTGACGAGCGGCATGATTCCCACAAGTATTGTCGCGCCGGTCTCAGCCTTCATGTCTCTGAGGACCTGCGCCTGCTCTCTGGAGAACACTGGCTGGGTCAGGAAGAATTCAGCTCCAGATTCCATCTTTCTCTTTATTCTGTCTATCTCAAACTTTGTGTTAAGTCTGTTCTGATTGATCGCTCCGCCGTAGGTGATCTTATCTCCGCTGAACACCTCTTCGTTCATCGACTGCAGCAGCTTCATCATGCCGACCGAGTCGAAGTTGAACACACTTCTGGTCGTCTGTCTGAACATAACCGGAACCGGATCTCCTGTTATGACAAGGAAATCCTTTATACCGTTAAGCTGCGCACCGAGCACGCTCCCCCTTATGGCTATGGCATTCTTATCACGGCAGCACAGATGTGGCATGACCCTGAGTCCCGTCTCTTTATGTACCTTCTCCGCCATGAGTATGGAATCCGCTCTGGTTCTTCCCGATGGCGAATCAGGAAATGTCACCACGTCCACATGTGACTGTTTAAGTATATGAGCCGCATCAAGCAGCTTCTGATCGTTGACATCCACCGGAGGTGCCAGCTCTACAGCGATCAGCTTGTGCTTGTGTCCATCGGCATTTTTTTCGGCTGCCCCGCCACGCTCCAGACGTCCTTTGAGGAAATTGTCCTTTACAGCACTGGCAGCCTGTACCTTTTCCACATGAACCTTGGCAGCCTTTGCAATATCTCCGTTTTTCACCCGCTCCATGATCTGATGTATGTATTCAGGATTTGTTCCGCAGCATCCTCCTATGATATCTGCACCAAGTGCCGCTATGTCCTGGATCTTATCTATGAATCCCTCTTTGTTGTCATTGAACACCAGTCTGCTCTGTGTAAACTTCGGATATCCCGCATTCGGCATGATGGATACAGGCTTTCCGCAGTCTATATCCAGCTTTTTCAGAAGCTGAAGCATATGGTACGGACCAACTCCGCAGTTGAATCCAACACAGTCCACGTCCTGATTTCCTGCCACCTGGGAGAGCAATGCCCTTGCCGAAAATCCACAGTTGCTGTACCCAAACTGGTTCACGCAGAACGACACCATGACCGGCGTGTCCTTTCTTGCCTTCAGGTGCTTCACCACAGGCTCGAGCACATTGAACTCAGGAAATGTCTCAAACCAGATGATATCCACTCCCATGTCCTGCATCGCCTCACCCAACAGCTTGTACTGTGACACCCTTTCATTCAGCGTGAGACCAGCATCCGCAGGTATCGGACCTATATCTCCGGCAACATACATCTTTTTTCGATACGTTCCAGATTCATCGGCTTCTGTCACAACTGCATCACTCGTCCTGACACAATCTGCTGCTTCCACATCTTCTTCCGCAGCCTGCTTCGCAAGCTTCACCGCTGCACGCACATTTGAAATGACATAATCCATGTCAGCATCAAGACTCGCTGTATTTGCCGCAAATGTATTTGTCCTTATAAGTCCGGCTCCAGCCTTCACATACTCCTTATGAATCTCCAGCACACGCTCCGGGTGGCGCATGTTTGCAAGCTCAGGGGCAACAGTTCCCTGCTCTCCGTACATTCCCACATAGCAGGTTCCAAACGCTCCATCCGCAACAAGTAATTTATCCTTTAAACTCTCAAGTATATTCATCTAACATCTCCATCCTAATATATTTTTTAATACTTTTTCACCTGCTCACTATATCTGCACGCTTATACAGTACATTTTGCGCAAGTGTATCTATCCTACGATTCTGCAGTCCGTCTCGCCTCGTCCACTTCCTCAAGCTGAATTGCATCAAGGTACTGATCCGGAACCGCAAGTCCGGTCACATTTGCCATAGGAATGAGCAGGAAATGATTGAACAGCGCGATTACTCTTCCCACCAGTATCATGGCGCAGATCGTTCCTATGCCTATTCCGACCAGCTTGTGCTCGAACACAAGGCTGATGATAACCGTACAGATGATACAGCCAACATCGAATATATTCTTCGTGATTCCCATCTTCTTGTGTATCCTGTCAGCAACCGCCGCCACAATGCCGTCTCCCGGGTTAGGAACAAATTTCATATTTACCGACACGGCAGCTCCGATTCCTGTGCATATGATAGCCGCAAGGAGGACCAGAAGTTTCTGCCACATGTGCGACACATCTATATTTATATATCTGTCAAATATATTGATAACCCTCGTGAACAGTATGCTCAGAACTATCTGGAACACATCGATCCACTGTCTGTTCTTTCCCTTCAGAATGAATTCTGCAATGACGAACAATACATACAACACCAGGGTAGCATTTCCAAAGTTCCATCCCGCGATTACCGAGGTGCTGTACGCCACCGATATGATTGGCGACACACCAAGCTGCGCCTTGGTGTTTAGTATCAATCCAAGCGCCAGCGTAGCCAGTCCCAATATATAGAACAGCCATCTCCAGAACCACTGCATCCCTTTCGTCTTATTCTCATTTCCTGTAACTAACGCTCTCATTTTTCTAAACAGCCTTCTCTCTATTTCTGCGCAAAAGCGCATTTATCTTTAGCACTTTACCATATTAAATCACTCCTTACAGAATAATATATAAGCCAATTTTAGTCAAATAACCCAATCCGGAAAAATGGATAATACTGAATAATAGAAACTCGTGCCTTAAAAATAATTAATATTTGTGTATAAACACACTCAACTATACATGCAGTATAGCAATATTATTACAAAACGCATTGCTAAAGATGTTCATTCTCAAACACTAAGAGCAATTATATACTTTGTAAAGAGTATTTCTCTTGCGTTTCTGTATAATTCTGCGGCTCTTCCACCCTGTTGACCACCACAATTTATAGTGTTAATGTATCGTTTATCAGATGTGCATATCTAAACATAGCTGGCTTATAGCAGCTACCTATTTGGCAAGAAATCCACAATATTCAACTTAATTACCAGGAGGTACTATGCCTATAACAGAAAAATCAGATATAAGCACATTATTTAAGACTAAAAATAAAGACATTGTGATACGCGAACTTCAAAATAACCCGGAAGCATACGGTAGATACAGATGTCTTACAGATGATCTGAAAGAGCAATTGACCGGATTCCTGTGCGGAACCAAGACTCTGCCACTTACATATGATCCCTTTTTCAAAAAATTGTTTAATCCCGATATATACCCGGAGCGATTGGCAGGATTTATAAGCAGTGTGATCGGCAGGCGTGTAAAGATAAAATATACACTTCCATCAGAGGAAAGTCTTTTACAGGGAACATCTCTCCTGATAATGGACATAGTCGTTGAGCTTGAGGACGGCTCAATAGCAAATGTTGAGATACAGAAGATATCTTATCTGTTTCCAGCACAAAGGATGTCATGTTATTCCGCAGACCTGCTCCTGCGTCAATATAGCAGGGTCAAGGGAAAAAGAGGCAAAAAGTTCACATATAATGATCTTAAGAAAGTGTACACTATAATCTTATTTGAAAAGAGTCCTGCAGAGCTTCACAGGGAAGGCTTATACAATATGTATGTTCACCACGGAACAACCGTATTTAACACCGGAATTAAAATGGATATGCTTCAGGATTACTACCTCATACCGCTTGACGTATTTAAGAAAAGTTACTATTCTATGGATAAGAAGGATATAAATGAGTTAAACGGATGGCTTGCCTTATTATCTGTGGATAGTACAGATTGTCTCGATGAACTAGTGACTGATTATCCACAACTGAGAAGTATCTTTGTGGACATGGCAGGTTATCTTGACAATCCTGCGGAGGTGATCGATATGTTTTCAGAAGCATTAAAAATACTTGATGATAATACGGTACACTACATGATTGAAGAAATGCAGAAACAGATAGATGAGGACAAAGAGACAATAGCGAACAAGGATAGCGCATTGGCCGATAGAGATGCCTTGCTTGACAAAAAGAAGACCGAACTTGAAGAAGCCCACCAGGAGATAGAACGGTTAAAAAGAGAATTATCTATGGTTAATTCCTAAACCCGCAACATATTTTATTGAAAGAACGGCTCTGTTTTGACTATGATCAAAGCAGAGCCGTTCTTCTTCTATTTAACATTAACAATTAGCAAGTCGATCCAACTATCATAAATCACTGAAGGAGCGTGTACTGCTCCAGATTCCACACATCTGTCACAAGGCCATCATAGAACTCCGGCTCATGGCATACCAGAAGTATAGAACCCTTGTACTCGGAAAGAGCACGCTTAAGCTCATCCTTGGCATCCACGTCAAGATGGTTTGTCGGCTCGTCAAGCAGAAGCACATTTGTGTCCGTGTTGATGAGCTTGCAAAGTCTCACCTTCGCCTGCTCTCCACCCGAGAGCACCTTCACCTTGCTTTCGATATGCTTGGTGGTGAGACCACATTTGGCAAGGGCCGCGCGCACCTCATACTGGGTATATCCCGGGAATTCCTCCCAGATTTCCTGCAGGCATGTATTCTCACTCGGCTTGACCTCCTGCTCAAAATATCCGATGTGCAAATAGTCGCCAAGCTGTGCCTTGCCGGATATCGCTGGAATGAGTCCAAGCACACTCTTCAGGAATGTCGTCTTTCCTATACCATTCGTTCCTGTGATGGCTATCTTGTCACCGCGCTCCATACGGAGATTCATCGGTTTGGAAAGCGGCTTATCCTTGCTGTATCCTATCACCAGATCGTCAGTCTCAAATATTACCTTACCCGATGTTCTTGCCTCCTTGAAGTTGAACTCAGGCTTCGGCTTCTCACGCTCAAGCTGGATGACATCCATCTTGTCAAGCTTCTTCTGTCTGGACATCGCCATATTTCTTGTGGCAACTCTGGCTTTATTTCTCGCCACGAAATCCTTCAGCTCGGATATCTCCTGCTGCTGCTTTCTGTATGCAGCCTCAAGCTGAGATTTCTTCACCGCATACACCTCCTGGAACTTGTCATAGTCACCGACATATCTGCCCAACTGACAATTCTCCATATGGTATATGATATTTACAACAGAATTCAGGAACGGAATATCATGGGATATAAGTATAAATGCATTCTCGTACTCCTGAAGGTATCTCTTGAGCCACTCTATATGGTGTGCATCAAGATAATTCGTAGGCTCGTCGAGCAGAAGTATCTCCGGCTTTTCAAGCAGAAGCTTCGCCAGCAGAACCTTGGTTCTCTGTCCGCCCGACAGTTCAGTTACATCCTTGTCCAGTCCAAGCTGCAACAGGTCAAATGCTCTGGCAACTTCCTCAACCTTCGAATCTATTATATAGAAGTCATGGCTGTCCAGAAGATCCTGAAGAAGTCCCATCTCCTCAAGAAGAGTGTTCATCTCATCCTCGTCAGTGACCTCCGCCAGCTTGTCACATATCTCATTTATCCTTTTCTCCATATCGAAAAGTCTGGAGAACGCATCCCTCAGCACTCCGCCTATGGTCATGCCCGGCTCAAGAACCGTGTGCTGATCCAGATATCCGACCTTCACATTCTTCGCCCATGTCACTGTACCCTCATCCGGCATGAGACTACCCGTCACTATATTCATGAAGGTCGATTTACCTTCACCATTTGCACCGATGAGCCCTATGTGCTCGCCTGCCAGAAGTCTGAATGACACATTTTCAAATATTGCCCTGTCGCCAAATCCATGGCTGAGGTTGCTTACATCTAATATCATAAACTCTCCTTGTCTTGTCTGACGGACGGCACTTCATCCGCGCGGAGAGCTGCATGCCGATGTATGACCAATCACGTTCGCTTTCCCAATCTTTGTCCTGTTTCCATCGTGCATGCGGCTGCGCGGGCGATAAGGGCGTTGCCCGCTCCGCCTTAGCACAGAAACAGAACAAAGATTGGGAAGCTTCACTACCGATTGATCATACACCGGCATACATCTCTCACTATGCGGATGAAGTGCCTGTCTTTGTAGTAATTTCACTTAAATTCCATTTAATTTCTGTTGTTCACTTATACCATGGATTATATATATCCGGCAACTTTTATTTTATCCTATAGCCATATATCTGATACTTTTAAATATGTCTTTATGTCAAATCCATCTTTGAGATTCTCTTTTATAATTCATCTGAACAACAATGAACAATCTGTCAGGCGGATCTCCGTGTTTCGAAGATTAACTGACTTTATACATCCGTAATACACTGCCACTCCTAGTCCACCGGCTTGAGGTACATTGCCGACAGTGCCGGCAGATCGAAGCCGAAGTCACCGCACACGCCTTTTATGCTCTTTACGGTGTCTTTAGTGTTGCCGCCGTATTTGTTCCAGTCCGTATTCATGAGGACTTTCATGGAATTGCCCTCGCCATACCTGAAATGATAATCCTTATATGTATTGCCTGAGAGGTTCATGACTACGACTATCTTATTGTCGTTTACTACTCTCTGGAATATATATACAACGTCCTGTTCCTTGCCGCAGAGTATCCAGTCAAATCCGTGTGGATCATCGTCCCACTCGGACAGTGCAGGCTCTTTCATGTAGAGCTTGTTCAGATCCTTTATATATCTGTTGAATGAATCGTGATTAGGATACTTAAGTATATCCCAGTCCTGCTCACGCTTCTCGTCCCACTCCCTGAGCTGGGCTATCTCGTTGCCCATGAAGTTAAGCTTCTTGCCAGGATGCGCATACATATAGGCGTAGAGTGCCTTTGCATTTGGGAATTTCTCTTCATATGATCCCGCCATCTTCTGGGCTATGGTTGCCTTACCATGCACAACCTCGTCATGCGAGAGTGGCAGCATGTATCTCTCATTATAAAAATACATCATGGAGAATGTCAGCTTGTGATACTGGTCGCCTCTGCAGAACGGGAGAGTTCTGAAGAAGTTCAATGTATCATTCATCCAACCCATATCCCATTTATAATCAAATCCCAGTCCGCCGTATCTGACTTCCTTGGTCGTTCCCTTGTAGTCCGTGGAATCCTCAGCGCAGAGAATACATGACGGGTGTCTGTCCTTAAGTCCCTGATTAAGTCCCTTTATAAACTCGACAGCCCTGTCATTCACACCTCTGGACTCATCGCCCATCCAGTATATTATCCTACTGATGGCATCCATCCTGAGGCCGTCAAAATGATACTCAGTGAGCCAATAATTGGCCGCGCTCTTGAGGAATGTCTGAACCTCGCCCTTGGAATGGATGAAGTTCTTGCTGCCCCACTCGCTGTAACCCACATCATCGGTAGGATGTTCGTACAGATTGGTTCCGTCATACTTTGCAAGTCCGTACCCATCCAGCGCAAAATGCACCGGCACATAATCCATGATGGCACCTATGCCATTCTTGTGAAGCGTGTCGATGAGGAACTTCAGATCATCAGCAGTTCCGTATCTCGCCGTCGGGCTGAAGAATCCGGTATTCTGATATCCCCAGGACTCATCACACGGATGCTCCGAAAGCGGCATAAATTCCACATAATTGTAGCCCTGCTCCTTCAGATATTCCACAAGCATCGGAGCTATCTCCCTGTATGTATACCAGCCCTCAGACACTCTGTCAGCCTCAATGACCTCCTCAGGGGTGAGCTGTTTTCCGTTCTCATCATACACCGGCTTGCAGTGCCACGAACCCATGTGCATCTCATACACATTGAGCGGCCCGCCCTTGCACTCATTTCTCGTTCTCATCCATCTTGCATCGCCAAATGTATACTCATCCATATCCCTTATTATAGAAGCAAATGCCGGTCTCAGCTCCATGCCAAATCCATACGGATCACAGTGGTCCACGCAGTAGCCATCCCTCTGGTATATCTTATATTTGTACATCTGTCCGGCCTTTGCTCCCGGCACAAAACATTTGAAAAAGCTGCCGTCGTAACACCTCTCCATGGCAGTCTCTCCCCAGGAATTGAACTCACCTGTAACCGTCACCGACTCCGCATTCGGTGCATACGTCACAAAGTCCACCCCTGTCACGACCTTCCTCCTGCTCTTGCCCACGTTCTCCTTCACAACGTGTGCACCGAGCTCATTGTAGGCATCAAAACACCTTCCCGAATAAAACTCATACAAATCCATAACTTTCCCTCCATACAAAGTTAGTATTCAAGTCTCATCATCCAAGCCCTCACAGTCATTTCTTGACTGTAGTAAATTACTTTCAGTATACCGCTGCGCATCCGTCATATGAATATACGTTTTTTGACAAAAGTAAAATAATTTACTCAAGACAATTATCGACAATTAGATCAAATGTGTATATACGTATTTTTGACTATATCTTTCTTTTGTTGTATTCTATACTATAATGCATAGAGCGTCATCCGGACGCTTATAACCATTTATAACTACTGCCCGCGGACAGTTTTTGTATGATCAGAAAGGAGCTTTTATGGACAGAAGGATTCAGCGTACACGCAACAGCTTATTCAGCGCATTTATCGAACTGCGTGCCACCAAACCTGTGGAAAAGATCACAGTGAAGGAACTCACAGAAAAGGCCAACATCAGCAAGCAGACTTTCTATCTGCATTTTCAGGATATATATGATCTGTCGGAATACCTTGAAAATGATGCTCTTCTGTCTCTGATCGGCGACATTCCAAATCCCGAATATATGCTCACCAATCCTGCAGAAGCAAGCAGACAGTTGTGCAATGCATTTATCAATCAGGGACATTTGTTCTCCATTCTCTTTCCTGACGACAACAGAAGCTACGGGGTCCTGACCAACAAGCTCGACGCCCTCATCAAGGAGAAGATATATGACGTCCGTCCCGAGTTCAGGGATGACCTTGCAAAGAATGTTGAGGTGTCGATGTTCGTACAGGGCTGTGCTTATACTTTCCTGAAATACAAAGATCAGGACGCCGCTATGGTCATAGATACCCTTGCCGGAATCATAGACAGAGCAACAAGAGCGTAAATAAATGGCATGTGAGCTTTTCAGACAACAAGCTCGCATGCCACATACTCATAATTCACTTTCTCTCTCCTGTTTATCTTAAGCTGATATCCTTTATCTATACCACCAGAATGACCTGTATCAGCATTTTCATCGGAATGTACCTCCAGCACAGCATATACAGTTTCGCCTCTGCCGGCAAGCGTCTCATATGGATACTCTGCAAGCAGCCTGCCTTTTCGCACCTTCTCACCATCACCACATGTAAGTCTTATATCTACATAGCTCTGTGTCCTCTGCCATCCGGTGTCGATTTCTGATATCAAATATATTCTGACCACATATCCTTCCTCCGATGTACACTCTATCTGGCCTTCTCCGGCTTTACTATATCCAGCCTTGCAGTCAAACGGCGCTCTGATCTCTCCCCGTGCGGCTCGAATCGCACACACGCCGACACTCCCGTCTCCCAGGTTCTGTAGGCAATGTATATCAGATACGCGCACAACATCACCTTCAACAGGCACATACACCTTCTTAAGCACTCTTTCATAATCGATCTCTGCCTCCTGTTCAATATCATCTTTCCTGTGTCCATCTATATATCTTCCAAGCTCTCGGCATATCCTTTCCACCTGATCCTCATAGAATACCTGCACCTGCCTGCCCTTTGCCAAGATTCCCAGAGCCCCTGTTGCTTTCAGCCTTCTCCTGTCCACCAGCGCCCCATTGTTCACTGTAACTCTCAGTCTTGTATCACTGCTCCTCAGGCTGTAAATATTCGCCGTTCCGCCCAGGGCGCCGGCAATGGCAATGACTGCAGCATCACCATCGATGTAGTTATCCTCAGCTCTTTGCATAGTTCTCTCAGCAGTATGACTCGCCGCATTTTCAGATGTCACCGATATATCCTCTGATGAATACTTCCTGTCCTCCCGCTCATCCTGACTATCTTCCAGTCTTCCTGAGGCATTTCCCCTGACATATTTTCTTATCCATACGGCCAGGCATACAGCAGCCATCACTGCCACAACCGCAAGCACTATAGCGACAGCAAACTCATTTTCCATATCTCCAAACCCAGACAAAGCAAAAAGGACATCCATATCCGCATTCCAACTCTTCATAAGAATTCCTCCTGCAAATATAATGTCCTTATCTTAATTTTTATATTCATTTATAACTTCCGCAAACCTGCTCACATCCGCTTCCGGCAGCCTGTATATCTTCTCTATCTTGTTCTTCGTCATCTCCAGGATCTGCCTGTCAAACTGCGCACCCTTTATGTACTCCATCGTTTTGTCCGGGAACACAAAATAGCTCTCAGCCAGGCCGAATGCCACTCCGTCCTTCGCATAGTATCCGCCATCCTGCATATGCTCAAATGCATACAGACATTTGTCGATATACTTGTCATTCACAAAGTAGCACTTTAGCATGATAGCCACAAATCTGAGTCTGAAGTCATCTGACATATCCTGCCAGGTTCCCACGGCAATACCACCCTGTCCCTCTGGCACCTCCGCCTCCTCCTGTTTCTTTCTCCACGCAGGATTCAGCTCAGAATCTCCCATGTACTTCATGATGAATTCCCACACTATCTCCGGGTACATTGACGCCGCCACAAATGTACTACAGAACGAGTCACACACCCACCAGTTGTCTATCTTCGGAACAAATTCATCGGCATATGCAAGTATCTCCTCCAGCTTGCCCTGTGCAAATCCGAGGACAAGTCCCTGAATGACCACATCCTCCAACGTATCATCCGGTGCATGCTTCAGATACTCTTTCCAGTTTATGTCGGCTATCTGTCTGGCTATCTCCTTCAGATCATCCAGCCTCACACCTATTATATTGCCACAGCCCGGAAGGTTCATGGCCAGATATTTGCCAAACTCCGGATCCATATGCTCATACAGCTCAGACCTCACCAGTCTGTTCACATCCTCAAAAGAACTGCTCTCCATCTTCCTGATCTATCCTTTCTTCTTTACAGTTAACCTTCTACCAAAAAACAAATCTTTTTATACTGTATTTACAGGCTTCCCATTAAGAAACGCCTCTATATTGCCACCCGCTATGTCGAGAAGTCTTTCCCTGACCTCCTTCGGCGCCCAGGCGATATGTGGAGTTATGATCACATTCTTCGCCGTGAGAAGCGGATTGTCCGCCGCCATAGGCTCCTGTGATATGACATCCACTGCAGCTCCGGCTATACGTCCCTCGTTCAGGGCATCTGCAAGATCCTTCTCCACTATGCAGCCGCCCCTGGCAGTGTTGATGATGAATGCTGTCTTCTTCATCCGGCCTATCGCACTCCTGTCTATCATTCCCTCCGTCTCAGGAAACAGAGGACAATGTATGCTTATCACATCCGACTGTGCGAACAGTTCATCCCGCTCAGCCCAGCTTATCCAATCGCCATCCGGCAGGGCTTTCCTCGTCCGGCTGTTCACCAACACCCTCATGCCAAATGCATGTGCGATCTCAGCCACTTTCATACCTATACTGCCATATCCTATGATACCCATAGTCTTGCCCGCAAGCTCCATGGTCGGCATCACACTGTAGGAGAAATCCTTACTTCTCACCCAGCCGCCGTCCTTCACTGACGCGTCATGAGCTCCGACCCTGTTTGCCAGTTCCAGAAGCAGTGCAAATGTAAACTGCGCCACAGCATCCGTGCTGTATGCCGGAACATTTGTCACAACTACTCCATGCTCATGTGCCGCCTCCACATCGACCACATTGTAGCCGGTTGCCAGCACGCCTATATATCTGAGGTTTGGACAGGCCTCGATCACAGCCCTGTCTATCACCGTCTTGTTCGTTGTTATGATCTCCGCATCGCCTATCCTTGAGACCACCTCTGACCTGTCAGTTCTGTCATACACCGTCAGCTCGCCATACTTGCCAATGCTGTCCCAGCTAATATCACCGGAATTCGCCGCACATCCATCCAGAACAACTATCTTCATGTCCATCACCCTGCCTTATCGTATATTGCTGTCCTATATTTTACATCAACTGTCTGATTTTTCAAAAAACATTATAATATTTTATTCAACTATACCATATTTTACACCATATATTTCACGGTCATTTTAACATTTAACACAAAAATGCACAAATAATTCTGTACGAGTTGAATAATTTTATTGAAAAATACTGTTAAACACATTAAAATATAAGTAACGTGCATTGGTAACATATCAAAACGAATGGGAGGTTTGAAATGGACAAAGACACATTAACAAAAAAAGTATTGGAGGTTTTTTCTGATATTCTTCCAGACATAGATGCGGGCAAGCTGGACATGACTGCAGAACTCACCACCGAATATGGCGTGAATTCCGTTTCCATCATTCAGTTCATCGTCGGACTTGAGCAGGCTTTCAACATCGAATTTGATGATTCTGAGCTTGCACTTGGCCTCTACTATGACATGAACGATGTAGTCAAGGCTGTAGCAGCCAAGGTCAGCTAACATCACGTAATCTTAATATGAAATGGAGGTAATAAGCACATGAGCAAAAAGATTTTGCCAATAAGCTATCCAATGATAACATCCTGGCAGTGGCATGCCACACTTTTCTCGATCATAGGGGACGACGAGAAAGCCAAGAATTGGATATTCAGCAATTATATACAGTTAAGATGTTACAACATCGAAGAGATCTTCACAGGAGACGAGATGCTTCTTGCAGATATGATGCCGGGAAGCAGTTCACTTAAGGAATGTCCTTATCTTCTCTTCTCTCTCATGACAAAGGAGCAGGTAGAGAGCTACTGCGGAGACATTCTCACTTTCATCAAGAAGACCATCAATCTGGGCGGATATGTATACGGAGTATTTGACGAGGCTAAGATCCTCTGCGATTCCGGTGCCGACTACAAATTCCCACACGAGCTCTTCATCTACGGATATGACGACGAGGAGCAGCAGTTCTATGTTGGAGATTTCACATTTGGCGAGCATTATTCCTACTCAAAGGTATCATACTCAGATGTGAGAAATGGCTACGACACCATCACAGCTCAGGAGGATCATATTTTCAAGGACGACTACAAGGGACGCCGTGGAATATATGTGATCCAGAAGAACCTGGCTGATACATATTATGAGCTTGACACACAGTATATCAAGGATACTCTCATCGAGTACCTTGAGTCAAAGGATACCAAGAATCACTTCCGTATGATGAGGAATCGTTTTAAGGACACCGTATTTGGGGTTGATGTCTACGATGCGGTTCTGAAGCAGATCGGCAAGCAGCTTTCAGCAGAAGATCCAGACTTTGATATACGTGCTCTTCACATCCTGTATGACCACAAGGTTCTCATGATGGAGAGACTCAAGTACATGATGGATCACGGATATATTGAATTCAACGGTGATATCCTGAATGATTATATGGAGGTTGAGAACACCATGCTCACCGCCAGAAACCTTCTCATCAAGACTTCCATCACAGGCAAGGTTGACTGTATGGACAGATTTGAGAAATACCTTATGGGTGCAAAAGAAAAAGAGATCGCAGTTCTCAACAAAGTTGTTGAGCTTCTGTAATCTCATATCATTCTTTTCATGTTTTCCCTTTGCGGGGCAGTCCTATGGCTGCTCCGCATTTTTTTATGCGATTTTACATTATTTTATAAATAATTTCTTCCAAATTATCATTTACTTCTATATAC
>CAVCCL010000016.1:0-22331 GCA_963600665.1 Bifidobacterium catenulatum
GAGGTATGGAATCCTGCAACAGACCCACAGGTATATAAGAACTACAGCGTGGATAACTTCAGACAGCTCAAGAAGATCAACAAGATCGAGCTGCAGAAGGAATGTGGACTTCCTCAGGATGAGAACCAGTTTGTAATAGGAATCATATCCAGACTCACAGACCAGAAGGGCCTTGATCTGGTTGACAGGATCATGAACGATATATGCTGTGACGGAGTACAGTTTATCGTCCTCGGAACCGGTGACGGCAAGTACGAGAACATGTTCAAGTATTATCAGGGAATACATCCTGCAAAGGTATCAGCGAACATCTATTATTCAGATGAGAGATCTCATAAGATGTATGCAGGCTGCGATGTGATGCTCGTGCCTTCAAGATTTGAGCCATGTGGACTCACACAGCTCATGGCACTCAGATATGGCACAGTACCTGTAGTAAGAGAGACAGGTGGTCTTGCAGATACTGTTGAGGCTTATAATCAGTTCGAGGGTACAGGAACAGGATTCTCATTTGCTAATTATGATGCATATGAGCTCCTCAATGCCATAAACTATGCGAAGGAAGTATATTACAACAACAAGGAAGCATGGTACGGTATTCAGGAACGCGGCATGAGACAGGATTATTCGTGGAATAATTCAGCGAATATTTATAAGGATCTGTATAATTCATTATAGGATCGACATGTAAGATAGATATTGAAGAGGCAGAGAATGATTTGCATTTTCTGCCTTTTTTCAGGTATAGGAGAGACAGAGATGGCATTTGACGGAATAGTGATATCCAATGTGGTAAGAGACATGAAGGAGAAACTCATCGACGGAAGGATATATAAGATATATCAGCCGGAGAAGGACGAGCTCAACATAGTAATAAAGAATAACAGGGAGAATTACAGACTGCTCATGTCTGCGGATGCAAGCCTCCCGCTTATATATTTTCAGCAGTCCGCAAAGGAGAATCCTATGACAGCCCCGAATTTCTGTATGCTCCTCAGAAAGCATATCAACAACGGAAGGATAGTTGATGTGTACCAGCCGGGTTTTGAGAGAATAGTGGTCATGGTCATCGAGCATCTGGACGAGCTTGGAGATCTGAAGAGAAAGAAACTGATCATAGAGATCATGGGTAAGCACAGCAATATCATATTTGCCACGGATGAGAATGTCATCATCGACAGCATAAAGCACATATCCCATATGGTGAGCTCCGTGAGGGAGGTTCTGCCGGGAAGAACCTATGAGTATCCTCCTGCGGGCGGAAAGGTGTCCCCGCTTGAGATAGAGCGGGAGGGTTTCATAGAGCGTGTGAGCTCGAGCCCAACGAATATCATAAAGGCGATATACCAGAACATAACCGGATTTTCACCGGTGGTGGCAAGTGAGATAACGTACAGGGCAGGGCTTGACGGCAACATGCCTGTGGACAGCATGAGCGAGGAGGATGTCTCAAGACTTTATGATGAATTTGCCGGGATAGTTTCTGATATAAGGAATGGGAACTATACTCCTGAGATCATACTGGACGGTTACACTCCGGTTGAGTTCTCATCGGTACATTTGTCGATGTACAGCGACAAGACCATAGAATCAAGGGATGACATTTCAAAGGTTCTTGATGAGTATTTCTATAGAAAGAGTGCGGTCACAAGGATAAGACAGAAGTCGTCTGATCTCAGAAAGATCGTGTCGAATGCCATTGAGAGAACGAGCAAGAAATACGACCTGCAGCTCGCTCAGTTAAAGGACACTGAATCCAGGGAAAAGTACCGTGTGTACGGAGAACTGATCAACACATATGGTTACAATATAGAACAGGGGGCTGACAGCTTTGAGGCTCTCAACTACTATACTAACGAGATGATAAAGATCCCGCTTGACAAGACCATATCTGTTATGGACAACTCCAAGAGATACTTTGCGAGATATAACAAGCTCAAGAGGACTTATGAGGCACTTACACAGCTCACTGTTGAGACGAAGAGCGAGCTGGAGCATCTTCAGTCGGTACAGACGTTCCTTGATATGGCGATAGATGAGAATTCACTGGCACAGGTCAAGGAGGAGCTCGTAGCCTGCGGTTATGTAAAGGGACATTACGGACGAAAGGGCGACAGGAAAAAGGCAAAGTCAAAACCTCTGCACTACATATCCAGTGATGGATTTCATATGTATGTGGGCAAGAATAATATACAGAATGACGAGCTCACATTTAAATTCGCAAATGGCGGTGATATGTGGTTCCATGCCAAGAAGATGCCGGGTTCCCATGTGATCGTAAGACTTGAGGGCGCGGGAGAGCTTCCTGATTCGACATACGAGGAGGCGGCAAGACTTGCAGCGTATTATTCGTCCGGAAGGACGGCGCCGAAGGTGGAGATAGACTACACCGAGCGCAGAAATATCAAAAAGCCTGTGGGGGCAAAGCCTGGATTTGTAATATATCATACGAATTACTCGATGATCGCGGAGCCGAGGATTGCAGGAATAGAGGAAATACAATAAATAATTTGATTTTTAAACAGGTGTGAAGTATAATATATTATCTGTTATCAGGTAATTGAAAACCACATATAACCTGGGAATATTAGGAGACAGATATGGTAAAAAGCATGACAGGATTTGGCCGCAGTGAGAGGGTGACTGACGCATACAAGATAGTTGTAGAGATGAAGTCAGTCAATCACAGATTCTGCGACATCAATATAAAGCTGCCGAAGAAGATAAGCTTCTTTGAGACAAACATAAGAACATATCTCAAAAAGTATATTGAGAGAGGAAAGGTTGACGTGTTCATCACTTATGAGGATTTCTCTGATGACAATGTCAAGCTGAAATATAACAAGGACGTTGCTGAGAAGTACATGGGATACTTTGAAGAGATGTCGAAGGATTTTGGAATAGAGAACAGCATAACACCTGCACAGCTCGGAGGCTTCCCTGACGTATTTACAGTGGAGGAGCAGGCGGTTGACCAGGATGAGCTGTGGAAGATAATAGAGACATCCCTTGACGAGGCTGCGAAGATGTTCGTGCAGTCGAGGATAACAGAGGGAGAGAATCTTAAGAAGGACATGATCGACAAGCTTGACGGAATGAGAGCTGCCGTTGATTATATAGAGGAGATCTCACCTGAACTTGTGGAGGAGTACAGACGCAAGCTCACGGACAAGATCACAGAGGTTCTTGACAATCCTGTTATAGATGAGAACAGGATCGCCACAGAGGTAGTTATATATGCGGACAAGATATGTGTGGACGAGGAGACTGTAAGGCTTAAGAGCCATATCAGCAGCACGAAGAAGATACTGGAGGATGGCGGAAGCGTCGGCAGGAAGCTGGACTTCATCGCACAGGAGATGAACAGAGAGGCGAACACGATACTTTCAAAGGCCAATTCACTTGATGTGTCAGATAAGGCGATACAGCTCAAGACTGACATAGAGAAGGTCAGAGAGCAGATACAGAATCTGGAATAGAATACATAATTTTTAGAGGTAATGATGATGGCAGATAAGAATACAAAGCGTGGATCGCTCATAGTCATATCCGGTTTTTCAGGAGTTGGAAAGGGCACAGTTGTCAAGAGACTTGTGTCGGATTTTGGATATAACCTTTCAGTGTCGGCGACGACAAGATCACCGAGAGATGGTGAGGTCGATGGAAGAGAGTATTATTTCATGGACCGCAAGGATTTTGAGAATCTCATTGACTACGGCGGATTTATCGAGTGGACACAGTATGTTGAGAACTACTACGGAACTCCGAAGAAGTATGTTGAGGAGAAGCTTGCTGACGGCAAGGACGTCATACTCGAGATAGAGGTCATGGGTGCACTCAATGTCAAGAAGCAGTTCCCTGATGCACTTCTCATATTTATATCAGCTCCGAGCATAAGCGAGCTTAAGAGCAGACTGGCAGGAAGAGGAACAGAGTCGGAGGAGACCATAATCAAGAGACTCCGAAAGGCCACAGAGGAAGCTGAGGATATGGACAAGTACGACTACATCATAGTCAACGATGATCTGGACGAGTGTATACACACCGTGGATTCAGTCATCAGAAGCTATGGCTGCAGAAGAGACAATCAGCTTGGATATATAGCAGGAATAAAAGAAGAGCTTGCAGAGATAAAGAAACTCTGATAAATTAGACTGGATAACAGTGGACAACAGCTTAGAAGAATATTTCAATAATCATATAAGAAAGGGGATATAATATCATGTTACATCCATCATACACAGATTTAATGTCAGTAGTAAATGCAGAGGTTGAGCCAGGTGAGCAGCCTGTAGTAAACAGCAGATATTCAATCGTTCTTGCAACAGCAAAGAGAGCAAGAGAGATCATTGATGGTCAGGAGCCTATGGTGGCAGCAGACCCAAAGAAGAAGCCATTATCAATCGCTGTCGATGAGCTTTACCACGGAAAGGTAAAGATCGTTGGAGCAGACGAGGATTAACAGACCGGAATATATAGCGGTAAGTGAGAAGAATGGAGGTTGGAGCTTTTAGCACAGCCTCCTATTTTTCTGATACACAACTGTGCCGGATGTGGCATATTCTAAATAAACAGGAATATGTCGACGGGAGGTGTATCATGAGGGCATCGGATGTTCTGAAGGGAACGGTCTATGAGGTCATAGCGGGAGATCCGGACTGCCGGATTACGGACCTGGCAGATGATTCCAGAGATGTCACCCCGGGAGCGATGTTTGTGTGCCGGAGGGGGGCAAGGACGGATGGACATGGCTTTATAGATGATGCTGTGGCCAGAGGCGCGGCATGTATCGTCATAACAGATGACACAGGTATATCGGAGAAGCTTCCTGACGGGCGCTGGAACGGTGCCGGAGGGCTCCTGGTGGTGAAACTTTACGACTACCGCCACGGTATAGGGACGATATGTAATAATTTCTGGAACTCTCCATCAAAAAGCATGAAGGTTATTGGAGTGACCGGGACAAAGGGAAAGACCACGGTATCATGTATGATTAAATCTATGCTGGACAGATGGGGGCGTAGAACCGGACTTGTGGGAACGATAGAGATCGATGACTGCATACAGAGAATTCCGTCCATGAATACGACTCCGGGGGGCATATATCTTCACAGGAAGCTGGCAGATATGGTTGCAAACGGGGCTGAATACTGCGTCATGGAGGTGTCGTCACAGGGACTTATGCACGGCCGTGTGTCAGGGGTAGAATTTGATATATGCGTGTATACCAATCTGTCACCGGATCACATCGGACAAAACGAACACCGAACATTTGCCGAGTATGGCAGATGGAAGAGAAGCCTGTTCTCAAGATGCAAGACTGCGGTGATAAATGCGGACGACGTGTATTCCTGCTGCATTGCCGCCGAGGCTGTGAATGCAGGGGCGGAAGTGGTATATTATGGAGTGAGGAATGATCCGCAATCCGTCTCAGGGGATGACAATGTGTGTATGGCGGGAGCGATACACAGGCTCATTCTCCACAGAGTGATGGGGATAGGCTATGAATATGAGAGGACGGACGGAGAGAGCACTTACATGACTGTTGGGATACCAGGGGAGTTCAATGTGTACAATTCCCTTGCCGCAGTAACCACATGCGGCATAATCGGGATACCGATGGAGATAATGCAGGATGCGCTTTCCGATATGAAGGTAAAGGGAAGGCTTGAACCGGTGGAGATCCCCGGGTATGCGAGGATATTCATCGATTACGCCCACAATGCTGTGAGCCTGGAAAATGTTCTGACCACCCTCAGGCAGTACAGACCGAAGAGGTTGATATGTCTGTTCGGATGCGGCGGCAACAGATCGTCAGGACGCAGAAAGGGCATGGGATTTGTGTCGGGCAGGCTGGCGGATATGACGGTCATAACGAGTGATAATCCGCGGTACGAGTCGCCGGACGCCATAATGGCAGATATTGAGACAGGTGTGCTGGAAGGCGGCGGGAAATACGTAAAGATCTGCAGCCGTCTGGATGCGATTAGATACGCACTTGAGACTTCGGACCGGGATGATATAGTCCTTCTTGCGGGTAAAGGCCATGAGACATACCAGGACATAGAGGGGCACAGGACACATATGGACGAGAGAGAAATGATACGGCAGATATTGGAGGAGAAAGATGCGGGGATTGTACGCAGATGTGATAATTGATATATCCCATGAGGCGATAGACAGAACATTTCAATATGCTATTCCTGACGATATCGCCGGCAGGATACAGATAGGAAGCCAGGTCAATATACCATTTGGCAGGGGAAATAACCTGAGAAAAGGTTATGTCATAGGTATAACAGATTCCACGGAATACGATGAGAGCAGGATAAAATCCATAGACTCACTGTGCGAGGACGGCGTGGCAGCTCCGGGAAGGCTCCTTGCCCTTGCGGCGTGGATAAAGGAAAATTACGGTTCCACCATGATAAATGCCATCCAGACGGTGATGCCGGTGAAAAAAACGGTTAAGTCCGTGGTGGTCAGATATGTTGTTCTCTCCTGCGAGGATGTGGACACATGGGAATACAGATATATGAAGAAGAATGCCAGGGCAAAGCTCAGGCTCCTCCGTGAGCTTATGGTGAGACATGAGCTCCCAATGACGGAGGTCACCGGGACTTTGAATGTGTCTCATCAGGCGGTGAAGGCCATGGAGGATGAGGGCGTTATCCAGGTGGTTGAGGATAGCCGGTATCGTGATGTGGTGTCTGACGCGGTGAGGCAGCAGGCATTTGAGGCTCCTGATATAGAGCTTAACAGTGACCAGCAGAGGATAGTCGATGATTTCATAAGTGATGCAGATCAGGGCATACACAGGACATATCTTCTTCATGGCGTGACGGGAAGCGGCAAGACTGAGGTGTATGTGAGGTGTATCCGTGAAGTCGTCCGCGCGGGCAGACAGGCGATCGTGCTGATACCAGAGATAGCACTCACATATCAGACACTGACATATTTCTCCAGATACTTTGGTGACCGTGTGACCATGGTCAACTCCAAGCTCAGTAGCGGGGAGAAGTATGATCAGTTTGAGCGCGCAAGGAAGGGCGATGTGGATGTGGTGATAGGTCCGAGATCTGCGCTGTTTACCCCGTTCGAGAAGCTGGGGCTGATAATAATAGACGAGGAGCATGAGAGCAGCTACAAGAGTGACAGCCCGCCAAAATATCATGCAAGGGAGACTGCCATAGAACGTGCAAGGCTTGAGGGGGCGAGTGTCATACTCGGTTCCGCAACTCCTTCTGTGGAGAGCTACAAGCGTGCACTGGCGGGTGAGTACAAGCTGTGGACCATGGACAGCCGTGTTGAGGGCAGAGCCATGGCAGAGACAAGCATAGTTGATCTCAGGGACGAGCTCCACCGCGGCAACAGATCCATAATAAGCGACGAGCTTGCAAATGATATAGCGGACAGGCTCAGCAAGCGGGAACAGATCATGCTGTTCATCAACAAGCGGGGATATAACAGCTTTGTATCCTGCAGGAGCTGCGGTGAGGCAGTGAAATGCCCGCACTGTGATGTGTCCATGGCACTGCACTCGGGAAAGAATACACAGAAGGGTGTGCTCGTGTGCCACTACTGCGGATTCAGCATGCCGGAGCCGGACAAATGTCCGGCGTGCGGTTCAAAGCTCATAGGAGGCTATGGGGTCGGAACCGAGAAGGTCGAGCAGGAGGTACACAGATTGTTCCCGGATGCCAGAACTTTGAGAATGGACAGGGATACGACCTCAAAGAAGAATTCCCATGAGCAGATACTTGAGAGCTTTGGCAGAGGAGATGCTGATATACTGATAGGAACGCAGATGATAGTCAAGGGACATGACTTTTCCAGGGTGACACTTGTGGGTGTGCTGCTGGCGGATCTCACACTGTTCAGCGGAGACTACAGGGCCGGTGAGAGGACATTTGACCTGCTGACCCAGGCTGCGGGAAGAGCCGGAAGAGGCGATGTGCCGGGGAAGGTCGTGATACAGACCTACAAGCCGGACAACTATGCCATAACCGCTGCGGCGTCCCAGAACTACAGGGCGTTCTACGATACGGAGGAGGCGTACAGGTCCCTTATGAGGTATCCGCCGGAGTGGAATATGATGGTCATAATGGGCACAGGCATGGACGAAGAACAGCTTGCCAATATAATGGATAGGATGTATTCTCTTATAAGGGGAAAATATATAAATGCAGGACATCTGTCTGTGATCGGTCCTTCGGAACCGGCCATATCAAAGATAAAGGATGTGTACAGGCGGGTGTTGTATATAAAACACCGGGATTACAGGATGCTGGTGGATGTTAAGGATTATGTCGAGGAATGGCTTAAGGAGATCGGAGAGAGCGATGTGAGCGTATTCTTTGACCTGAATCCGGTAAATATGTATTAGTGAAAAGGAGATTTGTGGACATGGCGATAAGAAATATAAGATATGACGGAGATGACATACTCAGAAAGGTGTGCAGACCGGTTGAGAAGATGGATGACAGAACACTTACACTCATAGATGACATGTTTGATACCATGTATGAGGCAAATGGAGTTGGACTTGCCGCACCTCAGGTTGGAATCCTCAAGAGGATAGTTGTTATCGATGTCGGCGATGACAATCCACTCTGTCTTATAAATCCTGTGATAACAGAATCAGACGGAGAGCAGACTGGTGAGGAGGGATGTCTCAGCCTTCCTGGAAAATTTGGAACAGTCACAAGACCTATGCATGTTATATGCAAGGCATTTGACGAGAATATGGAGGAGTTTACAGTCGAGGGAGAAGGACTTCTGGCGAGAGCTATCTGCCACGAGCTTGATCATCTTGACGGAAAGCTCTACAAGGATCTTGTCGAGGATGGCCTTCACGAGGTAGAGCAGAATTAAGAGACACTTAACCTATAACAAGGAGGACATGCAGATGAGAGTTATATATATGGGAACACCTGATTTTGCAGTGCACGCTCTTGTATCCATAGTGGAAGCGGGACATGACGTTGTGGCATGCTTCACACAGCCGGACAAGGCGAAGGGAAGGAGCAAAAAGCTCCAGCCGACGCCGGTGAAGGTGCAGGCGCTTGAATATGACATCCCGGTATATCAGCCGGTAAAGCTCCGTGAGCAGGAGAACGTGGACATCATAAGAGAGTATGCACCTGATGTGATAGTTGTGGCTGCATATGGCCAGATACTTCCTGAGAGCATACTCAATATACCGAAGTACGGATGTGTCAATATCCATGCATCACTGCTTCCAAAGTACCGCGGTGCGGCGCCTATCGAGTGGGCGATCATCGACGGTGAGAAGGAGACCGGAGTCACCACCATGTACATGGCAAGGGGGCTTGATACCGGAGATATGATAGAACATTCAGTTGTGCCTATAGGCGATGATGATACCGGAGAGACACTGACGGACAAGCTTGCGGCAAGCGGCGCACAGCTTATATTGTCGACTCTTGAAAAGCTTGAGAATGGAACTGCGGTCCGGACACCTCAGGATGACAGCCTGAGCTGTTACGCTTCCATGTTGAACAAGGGCATGGGAGATATAGATTTCAGTGAGCCGGCAGAGAAGATAGAGAGACTTGTGAGAGGCCTTCAGCCATGGCCTTGTGCGTACACAAGGATAGGCGGCAAGAATGTCAAGATATATGGGGCAAAGGTAGTGAGCTGTGAGGATGGATTTGCACCGGGCGAGATAACCATGGTGACCAAGAAGACATTTGCCATAGCGTGTGGACAGGATGCACTCCAGATAACAAGATTGCAGCCTGAGGGCAAGAAGCCTATGGATGCGGCGGCATTCCTTGCGGGCAATAAGCTCACAGCCGGAGAACACATCTGATCAAATATATCTGATGAAGAATGGACAGAGGTAGAATGGATACAAAGACTCGAGAGGTGGTTCTGACCACTTTACTGGACATAGAGAAAAATCATACATTTTCAAATATAGCACTTGGAACGGCACTCCGCGCCAACCAGTTCATGAGCAAACAGGACAGGGCGTACATTACGAGAATGGTTGAGGGAGTCACAGAGCAGAGGATAAAGCTGGACTACATAATAAACCAGTTCTCAAAAACAAAGGTGAACAAGTGCAAGCCGCTCATAAGATGCGTCCTCAGGATGGGAACTTACGAGCTGTTCTTTATGGACTCTGTTCCGGATTCGGCTGCCTGCAACCTGTCGGTGAAGCTGGCGGTGGATCATGGATTTGGAAGCCTCAGAGGCTTTGTCAACGGAGTGCTCAGAAATATCGCAAGAAACAGGGATGGTATAAAATACCCTGATAAGAACACATCACCTTTGGAATACTACTCAGTTGAATATTCAGTTCCTGTGGAGCTTGTGGAGATACTGCTGCAGGACTATGACAGCGAAACGGTGGACAGGATACTCGGAAGCGACTACGAAATGCGTCCGACATCCATAAGGGTGAATACAGACAGGATAAGCGTTGATGAATTCGAGAGGAAGCTGGAGGCTGCCGGAATAGAGACGATGCGTGGAAGTTTGAATGACGCATCACTTCTTATAAAGGGATATGATTATGTCAGAAGGATCCCTGGATTCATGGACGGAGAATTTGTTGTACAGGATCAGAGCTCGTGTCTGGCTGTAAGGGCAGCAGGTATACAGAATGGAGATCTGGTGGTGGATGTGTGTGCAGCACCGGGCGGAAAGACCATGTATGCCGCAAGTCTTGCGGGACAGACAGGAAGGGTGATCTCAAGGGATCTCACCGAGAACAAGACGGAGCTCATAGAGGAGAACGTGGACAGACTTGGACTGACAAATGTCACTGTCGAGGCATGGGATGCGAGAGACCTTGATGAGAACCTTGTCGGGAAGGCAGATGTGGTCATAGCAGACCTTCCGTGTTCGGGACTTGGCATAATGGGCAGGAAGAATGATATCAAGTACAATGTGACAGGTGACAGCATAGACGAGCTGGCACAGCTTCAAAGAGATATTCTCGACACTGTATCCAGATATGTGAAATCGGGTGGAACACTGGTGTATTCGACATGTACTATAGACAGCCGGGAGAATCAGAACAATGTGAAGTGGTTCACGGAAAATCATGATTTTGAGACTGCAAGTATAGATGAGATCGTACCGGGACACGGCGGCGATAAAGGATATGTTACTCTGTTACAGGGCGTAGATGAGTGTGATGGATTTTTCATATCCAAGTTCGTGCGTACAAAATAGATAGAGATTGTATAAAAAGATTGGACAGAGTATGGAAGTAAAGGATAGAGAAGATAAGGATATTAAGCAGCCGGATCTGAAATCAATGAATATGGAAGAACTCAAGGACTGGGTCACCGGTGCCGGTCAGCCGGCATTCAGGGCGAAGCAGATATATCAGTGGTTTCATGTGAAGCTTGCGGACGGCACAGATGAGATGACCAATCTGCCGAAAAACCTCAGAGAGAAGATGGATGAATATGGAATATATGGTGTGAGCGTTGTCACCAGACTCATTTCAGAAGATGACGGCACAAATAAATTCCTGTTCAGACTCCATGATGGAAATGTCATAGAGAGCGTGCTCATGAAGTATAAGCATGGCAATTCTGTGTGTATATCATCACAGGTGGGCTGCCGTATGGGCTGCAGGTTCTGTGCATCGACCATAGGTGGGCTGGTGAGGAATCTAACGGCGTCCGAGATGCTGTCACAGATATACAGCATCCAGAGGATAACAGGTGAGCGTGTGTCCAATGTTGTTGTCATGGGAACAGGTGAGCCACTTGATAACTTTGACAATCTTGTCAGGTTCATAGAGATGCTGACGGACGAGAATGGGCTGAACATAAGCCAGAGGAATGTCACAGTTTCGAGCTGTGGTCTCGTGCCTGAGATAAAGAAGCTTGCGGATATGGGGCTTTCAATTACATTTGCACTGTCGCTTCACGCGCCGAATGACGAGGACAGAAGGGCACTCATGCCGATAGCCAACAGATACAGCATTGCAGAGGTTCTGGACGCCTGTGATTATTACTTTGACAGGACGGGCAGGAGAATAACATTTGAGTATTCTCTTGTGAAAGGGCAGAATGACAGTTCGGAGAAGGCACGCGAGCTGGCGCGTCTCATAAGGGGAAGAAACTGCCATGTGAACCTCATCCCCGTAAATCCGATCAAGGAGAGGGATTACGAGAGGGCGGATAACAGCGCCATTGAGAATTTCAGAAATATTCTGGAGAGAAACCAGATAACAGCCACGGTGCGAAGAAGCATGGGGCGTGACATAGACGCTGCATGTGGACAGCTCCGCCGTAAATATGAGGAGGAGAACAAGACGGATAAATAGTTCGTCTTGTTCTTTTTTATGTGTTGTGCTAAAATAGGCAAGGTGGCGTATCAGATAATATTTTAGGCTGATGGAGAGAATATATGAAATCATTTGGAATAACAGATGTTGGAAAAAAGCGTTCCATGAATCAGGACAGCATATTTTATACAGATGAGCCGATAGGGGCTATCAGCAATCTGTACATAGTTGCGGATGGCATGGGCGGTCATAAGGCCGGGGACGTTGCATCCAGAACGGCGATTGAAGCCGCAGTTGAATATATAAGTGAAAGCGAGATAAGCAATCCTGTATCGCTGCTCAAGAGGGCGATAATATATGCCAATGACAAGGTGTATAAGCTTGCGCTCAGCAATCCGGAGGATTACGCAGGTATGGGAACGACATTTGTAGCTGCAGTGATCGATGATGGAATCATGTATGTCGCGAATATAGGTGACAGCAGATTATATATAGTTAACAATGAGATAAGACAGGTGACACTTGATCACTCATTGGTTGAGGAGCTGATAAGGAATGGTCAGCTCGATAGGAATAAGGGACGGAATCATCCAGAGAAGAACATTATAACCCGAGCACTTGGAATAGGTGATGATGTGGTTCCGGATTTCTTTGAAGTAGAACTTTCAGCGGATGATAAGATCCTTCTATGTTCTGATGGTTTGTCGAACATGATAGAGGACGACGAGATTCGGGACATTGTATCAGAGTCGGATGATCTTAAGACAGTCGGTGAGAAGCTGGTGGAGAGAGCGAATTACTACGGCGGCAAGGACAATATATCTGCCGTTGTAGCTGCGATAGATTGGGAGGAATAAATTGGTATGTTAAATCCGGGAACGATGCTCAGCGGTCGTTATGAGATCATAGAATTGGTTGGATCTGGCGGTATGTCAGAGGTATATAAGGCAAAATGTCATGTGTTAAACAGATATGTTGCCATAAAGGTGCTTAAGCCTGAGTTCAGCTCAGACGTTAATTTTGTTACAAAGTTCAGGATAGAGGCTCAGTCTGCGGCGGGGCTGTCACATCCTAATATTGTGAATGTATACGATGTCGGTGAGGACAACGGAATATATTATATAGTAATGGAGCTTGTGGAGGGAACCACCCTCAAGGAATATATACAGGCCCACGGCAGAATAGAGCCTATGCAGGCGATCGATTTTGCCATACAGATAGCCCAGGGACTTCAGGCAGCCCATGAGCATCACACGATACACAGAGATATAAAGCCTCAGAACATCATCATGTCGAACAACGGCACGCTGAAGGTTACTGATTTTGGAATCGCAAGAGCCGCATCGTCAAGTACGACCACGACAAATGCGATGGGTAGTGTCCACTACATATCACCGGAGCAGGCAAGAGGCGGATTCTCAGATGAGAGAAGTGATATTTATTCACTCGGTATCACCATGTATGAGATGCTCACAGGACATGTTCCATTTGAGGGCGAGAACAATGTGGCTATAGCGCTGATGCACATTCAGGGCGAGATGGTATCACCTAGGGAGTATTACCCGGATATACCTACAAGCCTTGAGAAGATCATAAGAAAGTGTACACAGAAGAAGCCGGAGAGACGATATCTCACAGCAAATGCGCTTATAGCTGATCTCAACAGAGTAAAAGAGAATCCTAATATAGATTGTATAGTGGTGCCTAAGACCAGCGTTCCTACATCCCCTACCATTGAGATGACAAAGCAGGAGATGGAGATGATCAAGACCGGAAGACAGGTCGACAAGGCAGATACGACAGAGGTTCCACCTGTAAGTCCGAGAACGTCAGAGATCAAGGCTAACGTGCCGGTTATGCCGCCGTCACAGTTCGACGATCTGTTCCCAGATGACGACGATGAAGAGGATGACACGGACGAGTCAGTGGCAGATGATGGAGAACAGGAGCAGGAATATGATGGAGAAGAGGAGCTTGATCCAAGACTTAAGAAGATAATCATGGTATCAAGTATTGCCATCGCGGTGGTTCTTGCCATACTTGCCATACTTCTCATAGGCAAGATAGCCGGCTGGAATATCCTGGGCGGTAAGGGCAAGACGGAGGAAAGCACCGATGTCATAACCACAGAGGGAACGAATGACACAACTGCACAGGAGACAGTACCTATGGTCAATGTAGTAGGTCTGTACAAGACTGCGGCTGAGGAGCAGATGAAGAAGAATGGCTTCACCAACTATACATTTGTGGAGAAGACAGATGCCACGGTTGAGAAGGGCTATGTAATATCACAGAGTATAGATGAGGGAACAGCCATAACAAAGGATACACAGATAACTATTTACGTGTCATCGGGCAAGGAAAAGACCAAGGTGCCGGATGTTCTCGGATATGAGGACAGTCAGGCCACGACATTGCTCGAGGAGGCAGGACTTAAGGTAACACATGGCTATGCATACGATGATAATGTTGAGAAGGATCATGTAATATCCTCAGATCCTGTTGCCGGAACAGAGGTTGAGGAGGGCTCAACAGTCAAGATAATCATCAGTAACGGCAAGGAGACGAAGAAGATCGCAGTTCCTAACCTCAAGGGTATGTCTGAGGCGGATGCAGCAGCTAAGCTTCAGGAGGTCAACCTCGTAGGCAATCCAAGCTATGAGTACAGCGATGATGTGAAGGAAGGCCAGGTAATATCACAGGATCCTGAGGTCAACACTGAGGTTGACGAGGGAACCACCGTGTCATATGTTGTCAGCAAGGGCCCTCAGAAGGTTACTTACTCAGTATCGTTCAGCGGTTCAATATCGAATATAGAGTTTGATTTTGATACATTTGGCAGTGTGACAGTTGACATCTCATACACAATAGGCAGACAGACATTCTCTGTATACAGCGGCAAGGCTGGTGCAGGTGACTTCCCTATCAATATAGATGGAGTTGAGGGCCCTACAGGACTTGAGAGCAACCAGGGATCATTCTCTGTGACCATCACGGATTCAGAGGGAATAGATGTCACATCAAGCTTTAACACGGGCGGTTTGTCCGCTACATTTACACAGGAGAGTAATTAGTAGTGGCAGAGATCATATCAGGAAAGATAATCAAAGGCATCGGCGGGTTCTATTATATAGACGCCGAGGATGGACATTTGTACGAATGTAAGGCGAAGGGCATCTTCAGAAACAAAAAGATCAAGCCCCTTGTCGGAGATAATGTGAATATAGAGATACTTGATCCTGAGAACAATCTAGGTAATATCGTTGAGATATTGCCTAGATTTAACTCTTTAATAAGACCTGCTGTGGCAAATGTGGATCAGACGATCATAATATTTGCTGTGAGCGAGCCTGAGCCAAACTTTAACCTGCTTGACAGATTTCTTGTGAGCATGGAGAAAAGCGGCGTTGAGACAATCATTTGTTTTAACAAGACGGATCTTTCGCCGGACAATCTGGAGGCTTGCAGATCATACAGCAAGAGCGGGTATGAGACAATCTTCATAAGTGCCAGGGAAGGCGAGGGCATAGACAGGCTCAGGGAGATCATAAAAGACCGCACAACGGTGTTTGCGGGGCCATCGGGAGTCGGCAAGTCGTCTACTCTCAATGCGATCAAGCCGGAGGCGGAGGCCCAGACAGGAGCCATAAGTGACAAGATAAAGCGCGGCAAGCACACCACGAGACATTCTGAGCTCATGCATATTGGCGGCAGGACGTACATTATGGATACACCGGGTTTTTCATCGCTCTATGTGGATTCCATAGAGGCGGAGGATCTCAAGGAGTATTTCCCGGATATTGCGGCATATACGGGAAAGTGCAGATTCAACATGTGCAATCATGTCAGTGAGCCGGATTGTCTGGTAAAGCAGGCGGTTGCGGACGGAGAGATAAGCCGTATAAGATACGAAGATTATGTAATGATATATAACGACTTAAAAGAAAAGAGGAAATGGTAATGATAATTCTTTCACCTTCATTATTGTCAGTTGATTTTGCACATATTGCGGACGGCATTGCGGAGCTTGACAGAGCGAAAGTTCCTGCGCTGCACCTTGACGTTATGGACGGTGCATTTGTTCCGAACATATCATTTGGCGCGCCTGTTATAAAGTGCCTCAGAAAAGAGACGGACATGATATTTGACGTGCATCTCATGATAGAGGAGCCGGACAGATATCTTGAGGATTTCAAGAAGGCAGGTGCTGACTGGGTAACCGTACATGCAGAGAGCTGTAAGCATCTGCACAGAACCATTGCCAGGATACATGAGCTTGGAATGAAGGCCGGAGTGGCACTCAATCCGGCAACTCCTGTATCAGCACTTGACTATGTCATAGATGATCTGGATATGGTACTTGTGATGAGTGTCAATCCGGGATTCGGCGGACAGTCATTCATTCCTTCGGCGCTCAGAAAGGTGGCTGAGGTCAGAAAGCTGGCGGATGACAGAGGCCTTGAGCTCAATATAGAGGTGGATGGCGGAGTCAATCTGAAGAATGTGGGAGACGTCATAGAAGCCGGTGCAAATGTCATAGTTGCCGGTTCTGCGGTATTCGGCGGTGATGCCTACGAGAACAGTTGCAGCTTCCTCAAGGCATTTGAGAAATATGAGGCATAGATAATAGAGGTCAGGTAATGATATGAAGAGTTATATTATAATAACCGGAGGCAGAGTTGATCTGTATTCACTTCAGGGGATCATGGACAGACACCTTGAAAGCAGCAGAGTGATAGCTGTGGACAAGGGTATAGAGACCTGCAATAAGATAGGAATAGTGCCGGATGTGATCGTGGGTGACTTCGATTCAGCCAGCAAGGTGACTGTGGGCGTGTACAGGAAGATGGCTAAAAAGATGCACTCCATACAGTTTGTTGATCTGGACGCACACAAGGACTTTACGGATACGCATGTTGCAATTATGCACGCCATGGAGGAGGGTGCCACGGATATTTATATATCGGGTGCCACCGGAACGAGGCTTGATCACACAATGGCAAACATAGGGCTGCTCAAGGAGTGTGCGGATAAAGGCGTAAATGCGTATATAGAGGATGACCACAATGTAATAACCATGATAAATTCCAGCGCCGGAATAGGCCGGATCTCGGGATATGATTATATATCATTTATCCCATATGGCGGTCCGGTGTCAGGAGTTACACTGAAAGGTTTTGAATATATAGTTGAAGATTATACATTCGAGATCGGTGACAGCAGAGGCGTGAGCAACAGGATAACATCGGAGAATGCACGTATTGAATTTGATGAGGGCTATATGATAGTTAATTACAGCCGTGACTGATATTGGTATAGGACACGGGCATTAAATACAATATAAAATAACAAAGAAGCGCTGCACAGTATATTATCTGTGCAGCGCTTCTTCGCGTGTATAGCAGTTTGGGTTATATTCACTTACTTTTTCTTGGAGCTCTTTTTACCCTTTTCAGGATACTTTTCATTTATCTTTTCTTTTATCTTTTCGTGCCTGTCGGCTACTTTATTCTTTGCTGATGACTTTTTCTTCTGGTCGGCCTTCTGATTGTTCTTGGATTCATTTTTCTGCTCGTTGTCAGAAGCCTTAGGGTTGTCCTTTGACTCATCGGTTGCCGTCATATCGTGGAGTTCGCGTATGCTGGCGTCAAAGCCCTCTGTTATTGGATCTGCATACATGGATGAGTAGTATGCATACAGCGCCTTGTATTCCTCGGATGTCTTGTATCCGGTGATGTAGATGTGACCGTGCATCTCGTCCATATGGATACCCCTGATCTTCTTGGCAATGTGAAGACCGATATTCTTACAGTGGCTTCCAATTCTGTCAAGACTTGTGAGGATGTCAACCAGTGCAAATCCTCCAGGGATACCACATTCGCCCATCTGAAGTCTCACAACGTGGTGATCCTTTATGAGCTCTGTTATCTCACTGATGGTCTGTGCAAGTGGCTCTATTCTTGATATTGCCTGAAGATCGTCCTCCTTGAAGGCGTTCAGAGTCATGTCAATGATATTGTTGGTAGCCTTGAGTGCTGTCTGGATCTCCTGCATACCCTGATCTGAGAAGTTTATCTTCTGATCTATTATATTTCTCGATACAACGAGAAGGTTCTCACAGTGGTCACCTATTCTCTCCATATCACTCAGACTGTTCAGAAGCTCTGACACATCGAGTCGCTCAGCTCTGGACATATTGTTCTGAGATGTGACTTTGAGCAGGAAGTTGTTCAGTGAGCTCTCACACTTGTCTATGAAATCTTCGTTCTCCTCAAGTTTCGCAGCATCCTCTTCATTGAAATCACTGATGAGTCTGCATGCTATTGCGAAGTTTTCTCTTATGCAGTCAGCCATGGCAAACATAACGTTTCTTGCCTGTGATATGGCGATGGCAGGAGTGGAGATAAGTCTTGGGTCCAGTGTCGCAAGTTCCTTGTCGATCTTGGACTCCTCGTCGTCCCTGATGATCTTTCCTGTAAGCTTTGCCACCTGATTGGAGAATGGCAGAAGTATCAGGCTTATGATAAAGTTGAACAGGAAGTGGACATTTGCAATGTTACCACGGTTTACGACCTTGTCCATGAAAGGCATGTCTATGAAAAGCTGAAGTCCGTATATGACAACAACAAAGAATACTGCTCCAAATATATTGAAGAGAAGGTATGAGAGAGACACTCTCTTGGCCTTCTTGTTCGCACCGATTCCTCCGAGGATGATGGTCATACACTTACCGATGTTCTGGCCGATGATGATAGGAATGGCTGTTCCGTACGTCACGACACCTGTGGATGAAATAGCCTGGAGTATACCGACTGATGCGGATGAACTCTGAATGATGGCTGTGAGCACAAGTCCTATTAAAATACCAAGTAATGGGTTGTTAAACGATGTGAACAGATTCTGGAAGCTCTCTGATTCCTTGAGCGGTGCAAATACACCCTCCATGGTATTCATACCGAGGAAGAGGATTCCAAGACCAACAAGAATACTTGCGACATCACGCTTCTTGTTGTTGTTTGTAAAGAGTATGATAAATGCACCTATACATATAAGGATAGGAGCAAATGATGACGGTTTTAAAAGTTTAAGAAAAATATTCGTCTCTGCGAGATCTCCGAGTCGAAGGATCTGCGCGGTTGCGGTACTACCGATGTTGGCACCGAATACGACCGGTATGGCCTGTCCGAGCTTCATGATGCCGGCATTTACAAAGCCGATGAGCATGATGGTGGTTGCAGCCGAGCTCTGTATGATGGCTGTTACGGCTGTACCGAGTGTAAATCCCTTGATAGTTCCCGTGAACTGATTCTTTCCGGTTGTAAGTTTCTCAAGAACCTTTTCCAGACTGCCTCCGGCGAGGTTCTTCAGAGAGGCACCCATGAGATTCATTCCGAACAGGAACAAACCAACGCCTCCGAGCAGTGTTAAAATAGAAAATAAATCCAAAATTATAGCCCTCCTGAGTAAAGTAAATTTTACCTGAATGTCTGTCTGGTAAAAAATATGTAATGAATATGTAAAATGCCCATACGATTCAGATTATAACACATCACTAGTTTTTGTACTATTGAAAAAATAATGCAATTGATGGTAACATTTCGGCAAATGTCACAATAAATATCATAGTGGCGGCACGGCGGTAACTGTGATAGAATGAGCAAAGTATATTATATAGGAATAAAAACAAAGATTCAGATAAAAGAAACGGGAGCGGCTTGGAAATGTCAGTTTTTAAGGATAAGAGAGTATTTGGAATCAAAAGGCAGAACTGTGGCGGTGTGTCCACCGCAGGGCAGGTATGCGCCAATGATGTAATATTGTGGGTCATATTTCTGCTGCCTATTAATATAGTAATACATGGTGCAGGACAGTGCTTTGTGGCCATGGGATTGTTCGTGGGCAATGTTGTCGGATGGATATTCCTGTCAAAGCGTATGAATTCGTATGCTGAGATATCCCCTAAAAAGATACACAATGCTCCGGAGCTGTTCGCAGCAAGATATGGGTCGTGGAAGCTAAAAGACCTGGTGTCCGTCATATGGATAGTGACGCTTGGCCTGATACTGGTGTCTGTTCTCAAGGTTATCGTATCGGTTGTCGCCTATTTTATGGACATGCCGGAGAGCATAAGCCTTGCCATCATAGTGTCGTTCCTCATCCTTGCCACCATACTGGTTGACAATAAGCTGATGGGAATAATCAAGACAATAGTGTTCATAATGGTTATAATCGTATGTCTGACGATGATCGGACTGGTATTTTACAGGATGGATGTGAGGGAGATACTTGACAATTACAGAAGATCAAGGCTTGCAGGGGGAACAAGCATTTATCTGAATATACTGTATTACGATGGCAAAACGGTGGATATAGGAAGCGCGATATCCATGACGGGAGTAGGACTTGGATGTATAGCCATGCCGCTGATGTACAAGGGTGTCTTAAATATCCGGGATATCAAGGAGCTCGATGTCGGAAGAATATGGGCTGTAATCTTTGAAGGGTTCACAATACTTTCAAGCTGTATACTGGCACTTCTGGTCGTACCGGTGCTCTATCCTGAGAAGGTATGGGCAAATATGAACTCATTCCAGGTGTACAACCTGATGCTCAAGAAGCTGCTTGGAACGGGAACCTATGCGTATGTGTTCAGATTTGCCGCACTTATGGTGTTTATAGCGGCGGTTGTCGTAATGCTGGAATCGTTCATGAGAAATATATGCGAACATATAAGAGGGCTTGTTCCGGCAATCTCAAGAGCCGGTGGAACCGCAAAGCTTCTTATAGATATAGGTGTTGTTGTGCTGACCGGATGTTGTATTTTCCTGGTGGCAGAGTTTGTTGAATTCAACAGAGAGCATATGATCGCCGACAACTGGGGATTGTGTGCAGCGGCACTTGCGGCTCCTCTTTTCTGTACACTGACGTACAGGCATGCGACCGGAAAAGGCATGTATGCTGGAATAATAGCAGGAATACTCACATTTGTTATGTGGAAATATCTCCCGTTTGTGAACGGAGGCAGTCTGGCGGCATACTCGGGTATCAGCGGTGACGTGGTTGGATTTGCAGTGAGTCTGCTGTTCACCATTGGAGTGAGTGTGTGCACACAGAAAAATACAGAGGAAGAACTGAAGGTATTTGACAGGATGAGGGCTGATCAGGCCTGATCTGAAGGAGTTCATATGATATACAGGATTGCCTGCGTCGGCAGGATAAAGGAACAGCATTTTACGCAGATGATAAATGAATATAAGAAGGAGATCGACAAGAGAGGGCGTCTGGAGATATGCGAGGTTCCTGACGAGAGGATACCTCAGAAGGCAGGCGACAAGGTAAATTCCATGATCATTGAGGCCGAGGCGGACAGGCTGAGGCATGTGATCGGGAGAGACGACTATGTTATAGCACTGTGTATAGAAGGAAAGAAGACGACAACGGAAGGACTTGTCGATCAGGTCCGCAGGGCGGCGGAGCGCGGACATGAGGCGGTAACATTTGTGATAGGAGGCTCTCTTGGGCTTGCTGCAGATATAGTTAGAAGAGCTGATTACAGGATGAGCGTGTCGGATATGACATTTCCGCATCAGCTCATAAGGGTGACGCTGGCGGAGCAGCTTGCGATCATAAGCCGGAGCTGACAGAGGACTGACAGTGATTATTTGTGATAGGTTATGTTGTTTAGTATGGTGTAGGCCCTGTAGGTCTGCTCGGACAGCAGGAGGGCAGTCATCTCGGCGGACGGCTGTACTGAACAGAGAGAGAAATTCTCCATATCAGCCGTTAGTGATGAGTCATATCCTATGTAGAAGTTTATCTTTGATGTACCGCTTGAAGTCAGGCCGTTGATACGGGCTGCGTAGTCCTCGGATGAGATGGTATCGGCACCGGATATGCAGTAGTTTGTGGTGTTTTTTCCTGAGGTGCATTTAATTTTACCTGGGACACATACTATAGACAGGGTACAGTATGGAGAAAGTCTCTTGACGTACTCGGCGATGGCTTTCTGATACAAAGGGTTGATTTTTTTCTGATTAACGTATATGTTTATATC
>CAVCCL010000017.1:0-31726 GCA_963600665.1 Bifidobacterium catenulatum
ATTAACAATATGAATGTTATAATGTAGTTGTTTTATTGCAATTATATTTATATGATGTCATTGACATAAAAAAAGAAACGAGCAACTCTCTCGGTGATTAATCACTTACCAGACAAAAAACCCATTTCTATGCGATGATAATACTATAATAAAAGTTGAATGTCAATCCGAATATTCGGGAAAAGATTGATTAAGAGCATCTAATTCAAGTATAGTGGATGAGTTAAGTATATGAAAATAGAACGTCGAAAAACTTTGAAGAAGAGAGGAAAGTAGAGGGGACTTCAATGAAAAATAAAGTAAAATTTGTATCTATTTTGGGTGATTCTATAAGTACATATTCAGGATATAATCCGATTGGATATAAGGTGTTTTATGATGAGTACAACTCTTTAAGAAATGACATGACATCGGTATATGATACATGGTGGGCAAAGGTAAACCAGTTCCTTAACGCCTACATTTGTGTTAATAATTCTTATTCTGGAAGTAAGGTTACAGGTGAAAAATTCCCTAGTGGAAATTGTAATCAGCGTACATCAAATTTGCATACAGAGCAGTACACACCTGATATGATTCTAATATATTTAGGGTTTAATGATTTTGGAAACGGTGTTCATATTACAAATGATAAGTTGGGAAGCCTTTCATTTTTCTCGTCCTATTATAATATGTTGCAAAAGATAAAGATGAATTATCCGAAAAGCAGAATTATATGTGGGACATTGATGGAAAGTTATATGAAAGGCGATAATAGTTGGGGATTTCCACATAAATGGGCTGGTGTATCGATATATGAATACAATGCGGCAATAAAAATTGCTGCAGAAATCGCAGGAATTGAAGTTGCAGATCTGGCATCACAGAATTTACGTTATGAAACATTAGACGGATCACACCCTACAAAAGAGGGGCATGTAACTTTGGCAAAAGCATGGATTAATTGTTTGAAAAAACCAGTATAACCGATGAAGATAAGGAGGAAAACAAATGCTGCTTATAGGATCCAGGATTCAGGAGTACCGGAAGAAAGCCGGGCTGAATCAGGAGGAGTTTGCGGAAAAGATGGGAGTCAGCAGACAGGCTGTGTCCAAGTGGGAGAGGGATAAGGCGTATCCTGATCTGGACAGGCTTGTGTGTATATGTGAGATCCTGGATGTACAGGTTGGAGAACTTATATATGGAAAGAGCGAGGAGCCGGAGGCGCCGGAAGAGGTGTCCGGGGATGGAACTTCGGCGAATAATTCTGTCCATCTGAAGAATCTCAGAGGGAAAGGAAGACTTGCCAGACTGAAAATATTATTTGGCGTGATGGCGGCCATATGCGTGTTCTGTGCAGTTGTGGTGGCGGTGCTGTTTGCGAGGAACGAGTGGATCAGCCATTCAGATAAGAACGGAAATGTGCGTGTGGAGAAGGTGTATCAGCAGTATACAAAAGCTGATCTGGCATATTTTGATGACAATGGCCGAAAGATCATGGATACCGTGTGGCTTGATGTACCGGGTATACGAGATGGAGATTACATACAGTTGTACACAGGGGCGGACGGTGACGGGCTGTTTCTGAATTACAAGACATCAACCATAATTGCCGCAGCATTTGTCATGCTGGTGTTTATTATTCTTCTGATCCTCATTGGACTTGAGATAAGAAGGATGAAGAAAGAAGATACACTTCAGATCATACTTGAGGATAAGACAGCCGATGAAAAAATGTAAAAGAATTATCTATGCGATCGTAATAACATGCATACTGGTGGGGACTGCATTTGCCGCTCTTGATTTTATGGGCGTTATTGATCTCAGCAGTGCGCGGAAGACGGAAGAAAAAAGTGAAACCGAACAGGATGGAAATAAAATAGCTGACGATGAGACAGAGCCATGGCATATAGTGTTCAAGGGATACGCCTTCTCTGTGAAGCCGGTAGGACTGGCGATCATACATGAGAGTGGCTGCCTTAACATAAGAAGCTGTGATGATTATCTGATACAGATCGATGTGGAGGATAAGACGATGGCGGACTTCTGGGACAACAGAGAGCAGCGCAAGAAAAATATTGAGGACGCAGGTTATGTGATGGAGCTGGAGCCTGAGAAGCTCGAGATACAGGGCAAGGAATATATCAGATACATAGCGAGTCTTGCAAATGAACGAGGTTCGAAGTTCGATAGATCATATTTCTATCAGCTTATATGTGATGCCGGGGAAGGTCAGCGTTTCTTTACTTCGATAAGATTTGATGAGATAGATATAGATGCGCTGAGCGGGGCGGAGAGAGCCGAGGTATATGAGAAGGCTGCCGATGAAGCTGTGGCCATTGTTGCTGGAGCCGTTCCCACAGATGAGACAAATGATATGACAGGCTCATACTGGCAGGAGGATAAAGCTGTGGAGACGGGAGTAGCGGACAGTGTCGTGAATGGAGATACTACCGTGTCATATGAAATCCCTGAAAATTACAGCCTTCAGAATGAGGATTTGTCAGGTAAGACATATTATTCAGACAATGATAAGATCACGGTCGTGACTTCAATCGTACCGTATAGCTGGATGACAGCATCTGATATGGCAGACAGAAAGACCGGGGCCGGAATATCAAAGGTAACAGAGGAAGGTCAGTGTGAGGTAAATGGTGTGACATTTTATTACTACACATATTCGACCTTATATATAAAGGATGGTAAGAGAAATATTACATACTATTTTAATGCATATGCCGATCTGAAGGATGGAAACATATATACAGTCAGTGGATTTGCCGATGATAACCTGGATGCCATGGACAGAGACACTTATTATAGTTTCATGAACATTACGGAGAAATAAGCACTATAGATTACAAAAAAGTGACGAAAATCTCGATGATTCCGGTTTGCTACCCATAGTTGCCCGGTTGCAACCGATTACGGCTTGATAAAATATAGTGACATTCTTAATAATAAAGCCACTAGGTTTTAAGGAGGATTATTATATGAGGAACAGGAAAATGTTGATTGCAGGACTTATCACGGTGGTGATGGGAATTTCTATAGTTGGATGTGGAAATGATGGTAAATCCACCAGGGAGACGGAGTCAACAGAGCAGGTAACCGAAACAGAAATGGCAACAGAGGAGGAATCTGAGGCTGAGGATACAGATGATACTGAATCTGATGATTCATATGCAGATGAAACCGATTACAGTGATGACAGTGAGGAATCCACAGAATTTACGCAGATCTTGACAACAGGTCATTTGTATATAATGGAAAGAAATTCACTTTAGGTGAGTCCACCCTGAAGGATCTTATAGATGGCGGAATACCATTTGAGCAGAATTCTCTCAATAACAGTGGCAACAATGTAAATAAAAATTACGAAACTGACAGATACACAGCAGAAATCAATGACTACGTAACGATGCAGTTTATGTTTGGCAACTTTACAGACAGTGAGCAGAAGGCGGAGGATTGTGTTCTCTCATATGTAAGATATTCACACCTTTATGTGCCAAATCCGGATTATGATGCCAGCATGAATGCGGAGATCAGTGAGATGATGCTTGACGGTGCAAAGCAGGTGAACTTCTCATTCCCTACAACTATCACTAAAGACCAGTTGCTTGAAAAGTGCAGCGAGAATGCAGAAGTAGATGGCAAGATAGTCAAGTACAGTGTAGATTCTGAGGTTTACATGGGAAGCAGCGGCTATACATTTGAGTTTGACGATACAACAGGACAGCTCAAAGAGGTCAGAATAAGCTGGCTTCCATAATTAAGAAGTAATCATAATAAGAGCCAGAAGAAAAGCCGGATATCTCTATAAATAGGGATACCCGGCTTTTGTATGTTGTTTTTATTTACATGTCGTCATGACCGTCGTCGAATTCACCGTCATCGTGGTCGATAAATTCACGGCTTGTGACTTTCTTGCGGTTCCTTTCCTCCTCAACCATCTCTGAGAGCATCTCTTTGACATCCTTCGATTTCTTGATGTTTTTGATCTCGAAATCTCCGAGAGTCTTGTCTGCTGAACAACATTTGATAGTTCCGAGACCGAAGATCCTCTGACCGAGTGTACGGTTCAGTGAGATATCCATGATCCTGTAGAGTCGAACTTCATCCTCCTTGGTGCTTAAGAAGCCGGTGCTTATAAAGAGTCTGTCGTCTGACAGGCTGTACTTGGTAAACGACCAAGGCAGTCCGAATATGGTACGCTTTCTATCCTTCCATACAATATTTGGCATATGTAACCCTCCCTGATAATCTTTTTTTGATGTTATCATGGCTTGGAGGATTTGTAAACCAAATGTATGTTGGTGGATAGCAAAATAAAACGCAAAGGCATTCTTAGTATATTTCTTATGTTGGCGCATTGTAGCTCACATCTACTTCGCTCCACTGAATCCATACAGAAGTCCTTGCTCCGTTGGCGGAGATAAAGGTGTGTATCTCGCACAGCGACCAGAGCTTTGTCTCAGGGTTCTGTTGACGTATCATCATAACGTGCGTCTCCTGTGATGCGCTGTACACTATCTCGTCGAGCACAGTTCTGGTTGACACTGACGTGTTGTTGTAGGTCTGAGTCTCGATGGACGTTGTATTGAATATACTGGTTCTCCGCATGTCTGTGAGAACGGGAACAGCGGTATCCTTTGCAGCCACCGTGATGCGGACGGCCGAGGTTGATGTGTTCTGATAGGTCAGGATCAGATCCTTCAAAGGAATATTCAGTGTGCTGCCTGTTGCGGAGAGGTCGGCATGGTATTCGTCAAGAGTCTTAAACAGGTTTGGCGTGGTTATGTCGTCCTCCGATGTCTTGAAGTTCAGTTTGTAACTGAGAGGGGTATCCTCAACCACAGTGATCACAGGCGTTTCCCCATTTTTGCCGGCATCACCCTTTTCACCCTGGAGACCTTGCTCGCCCTGGTCACCTTTCTCACCGGTATCACCCTTTTCACCTTTCTCGCCAGTGTCGCCCCTATCACCCTTAGGGCCTTGTTCGCCCTGGTCACCTTTCTCACCGGTATCACCCTTTTCACCTTTCTCGCCGGTGTCGCCCTTATCACCCTTAGGGCCTTGCTCACCCTGGTCACCTTTCTCACCGGTATCACCCTTTTCACCTTTCTCGCCAGTGTCGCCTTTCTCCCCCTTAGGCCCCTGGTCTCCGGTATCTCCTTTTGGACCGGTTGGACCCTCAGGACCGGGTATTCCCTGCTCACCCTGTGGACCGGGACAGCCCTTGTCACCCTGTACACCCTGTGGCCCAAGCTCACCTTGAGGCCCCTGCATTCCGATAGGCCCCTGTTCGCCAGCGGGGCCACGTTCGCCTTTCTCTCCACGTTCCCCTTTTGGCCCCTGAGGCCCTACCGGCCCGGGATCACCCTGAGGTCCTGCGGGTCCTCTGTCTCCCTTTGGACCGATTGGTCCCGGGTTTCCCTGAATCCCCTGAAGCCCGATGTCTCCGGTGTCACCCTTGGGGCCAATGTCACCACGCACACCCTGAGGCCCTCTCGGTCCCATTGGCCCGGTGGCTCCCCTCGGTCCGGCGGGGCCCGGACATCCCGGTTCACCCTTCACGCCCCTTGGTCCCATAGGCCCCTGAGCACCTCTTGGGCCCTGCTCACCACGTGGGCCTTCCGGCCCCATAGGTCCCGGCGGCCCCTGCACCGTGACATATGTTCCGCAGGATTCGCCGGCATTGCAATTCCTGGATCTATTATTTGGACAGTTCATAATAAAACTCCCTGGATATATTTCTCTCTGCTTATATATTATGCAGAAATGTGCGATATGGATAAAACACATATCTCACCTTACTAATAAAATATGACAAAAAAGTACATTAAGTGGTACTTGGAGTTGACAATTCCCCAATTCACAATTACTATAAACCCTGTGATTTCATAATGAAAATCTGCTCGGGTGCCGTCCTGAAAAGCATCCGATCAGGGGGAAATTCGGTGAGATTCCGGTGCAACCGCCATTACTGTGTTAAGACATGTGTCTTTCAGTCAGAATGCCCGCAGATTTTATGAGATTTTGGATGATACGACAGTACATCCGTGCAGCTTTTGGGCGTGGGAAAAGCAGAATACAATTCCCTGCTTTATAACCTACAATTTAATAAAGAAAGGAATCAGAGAGATGAAACGAATCAGGACACTGATGCTTTCATTTTTATTGGCATGCGCAATTTTAGTGTCTCCATTTGCAGCAAATGTGGGATACAGCTATGTGCAGGCTGCCGAGACGGAAAATGAGAGCGAAATCGATTACAGCACTGAGTACGTGGTGCTGTCTCTTGAGGGATTTACTCTGGGACAGGGATTCTATATCACTCCAGAGAGAATGTCTTACAAAGAGATCGGGGATGTCTGGAAAGCTGAAGGCGTAGA
The DNA here is from genome assembly GCA_963600665.1 of Bifidobacterium catenulatum. GTDB lineage: Bacteria > Bacillota > Clostridia > Lachnospirales > Lachnospiraceae > Coprococcus. The sequence continues at coordinate 6,378 of CAVCCL010000017.1, forward strand.
CATAGATCTGTCTAAGCTTACTGTTTCACAGGCGACTTACGCATTTTTCAAGAAAGAGGGACTTGAAACAGAACCTTCAGGAACAGACAAATACAACAGTTCAACATTTTATCTTGCCAACATAAAGGGCATAGATAAGGGAACGGCAAATGTTCCACAGGAGCTTAAGGATGCTTACCAGAAGAAGAATGGAAAGGCACTTGAGCTTACTACAAAGACTGGAAAAGATCTTGGACAGTTTGATTATTTTGAGATGTCCGGCTGGATGAACACAGTTGACAATATTATGGGAAATGTCGGTGCAGGAGAATATCAGGTGAATTCTGCAGCCGGTGTAGACAATACACATGTTATCCGTTGGCAGTTCACACTCGCAGATTATGGCGCAGATCTGGGATATGGCTACAATCCGGATAAGGAAGCATATGATTCTGAGTATGCATACTATGAGACTCAGGACAAGACAGAGCTCTATGTACTCTACGCAGAGCATGCAACTGAGATAGCAGCAGACAAGGAGCTTGATGCAGAGATTCAGGCAGTTATGGCAGATCTTGATGCATCAGCAGATGAGGTCGCTGCAGCAGAGGAGAAGATAAAGGGCAACACAGTTTCTATAACTATGAACAATTCTGCCCCTTATATGTCTCTTACTGATGCTGCCGGCAATGAGATCCCGGTTGGCGATCCTGTAGACAATGTGTATACAGTAGATCTCTTAAAGGGAACATACCGTCTGTCTGCATATAAGATGGATGGCGATGTGAAGACTGACATGGGTTCAATAGATCTGGTTGTGACAGATGAGAAGGAACAGTCATACAGCATTTACAGTATTACAGGGGTAAGCTGTAACAGCTATGACACTGTGGATGGAAACAGAAAGTACTGGAAGGAAGGTACAGACTATACAATCACAGCAAAGGTCACATCAGCAGACAATGTGGACAGAAATGCAGTATTTGCATGCACAAAGGAAGGTACAGATACAGAATATGCACAGTATGCAGGACTGTTCTACTATGCTGATATGGTATCTGTAACTGTTGATCCTGTCGGAGACAGAGCTGATGCATATGTGTCAAAGACAGTGGCAAACACACTGACAGCGAACAGAACCTATGGATATTCAATATCTCTGGCGCAGGCAAGGACAGTTGAGTTCACAGTGCCGGAGGGAACAGACCTCAGAGTCGGAACACTTTCTACATACTATATATATAAGGATGAGGAAGGCGTTAAGATAGACAGCACAGAGGCTGGTTACGACACATACAAGTATAAGCTTGGAAGCGGTATCACATATTATTACCGTGTGACAGGTGGAGAAGGCGTGACATACTGGAACTGGATCTCCACAACCACAGATGCTGAGTACAAGGTAACAGCCGAGGATATGTACATCGGCGACAGCACATATGGCCCTGGCACAGTTGTACATGACATGTCAGCCAACAGCTCAGATGTGGCTGATATCTACATGACTTCAAATGAGAAGGGCTATGTGGCTATGCAGAAGGGTGACAAGTATCACCTTGAGTGCTTCCGTAACTGGCAGGCAATAGAGGGTATCATGAATGCAAAATCAGCAGAGCCTGATTATCACTACACAGTTATCGATGAGAATGGTAACCCATCAAGTGATGTGATCAGCGTTGTACCTGACGAGCATTCAGAGATAGCAGAGATCGAGGCAAAGTCAGAGGGAACAGCGATACTTCTCGTAACCTATGATGCAGAGATCAACAAGCCTGGTATGGGCGGTTCATTCTTCAGTGCGATCTGGCCTGAGAACACAGGTGTAGTCGTATTCACTGTAGGAAATGACGGTTCAGACATTCAGACAAATATGACATTAAATGCAGGACGCAACACAGAGACTACTAAGACTGCTGTGGACAATCTGGATGCACAGATCGATGTTCTGTATTATCTTGAGGGGGCAGCCGGTGCAGAGTACACATTTACACCGGAGGATGGAGTGTCAGTATCAGTTCTTCATCCACAGATCACAGGAAACAAGCTTACATACAGTGGATTTACAACAGCAGATGTCAAGAAGAATGATGATGGAAGCTACACTGTAAGCGGCCTCACAGAGGGATCAAACATAATAAAGGTGACAAAGGACGGAGTCAGCACATATCAGGTAGTACGTGCAAAGGAAGTCCCGGTATCATACACATATAAGAACGCTGACGGTGACGAGATCTCAGCAGATGAACTCAGAGCCGGTGATACCATAGAGGTTTCATATGGTAAGCGTATAGAGGATGGCAAGAAGGCATACGACGGTCTGTATATTCCGGCTAACAAGCTTGCAGGAATTTACAACATGGCCGGCACTATAAAGCTGACAGACAGCGAGGACAATGTATTCTCAGGAGCAAGCAACCAGTATTCATTTGCATCAACTCCTTCAGCTCAGACAGTTACGGTCAAGATACCTCAGTATTTTGATGGCGACGAGTATACACTGAGCGGAGTTCTGTATGAGGGTGGATTTGGTTCACCATATGGCTCACACAGAGAGGTTCGCCATGCAACAGGAAAGCCTGTACAGATGGCTGCAAGTGTACGTGTGGCATACCTTGGAAGTCTCCCGGATATGTCATTTAAGCTGGCAAAGACAGACTTTGTCCAGGTAAAGCTTGATGTAGTGGATGACGCTACAAACGAGGCAATAGAAGGATATAAGGTAAACATAAAGGATACTGAAGGAAATGCCGTAACAGTAAAGGATGGCAGCTTCAATGGCCTTGCAGGCAGACAGTATAATTACACTATGAAGTGTGCCGGATACATGTATGCCGAGGGAACATTTGAGATCCCAGAGGATACTTCCGGCGAGATGTCACAGACCATCAGCCTCACAGCATCAAGTGCAACTGCCTGGGATGGCGAGAGCAAGACCGAGCCTGAACAGGTTGACGGCGTATACCATATCAGCACAGGTGCAGAGCTGTACTGGTTTGAAAATGAGGTAAATGTCAACAAGAAGGTCGACGTAAATGCAGTGCTCACAGCAGACATTAACCTTGCAGGATATAGTTGGACACCAATAGGTACATCAGGTGCCATATACATGGGTTCATTTGATGGCCAGGGACATACGATCAGCAATCTGTATCAGAATGATATAGGTTACTCAGGAATATTTGGACAGGCAGGTGCAAGGATCAGCAACCTCACAGTAGAGGGAACTATCATCATGAGCACCAAGACTGCAGCAGGCGCGATCGTGGGATACCTGTATCAGGGAACTACAGATGCACCGGCAAGAGTATCGGGCTGTACATCTAAGGTAAATATTACCTACACAGGCACAAATACATCAGCTTCAATAGGTGGTCTGGTAGGATACAGTAACACTAACAAAATAAGCAACACAGTGATCGAGAACTGTGTAAATTATGGAACTATCAAGGCAGAAAACAGCGGTTCAGTCGGTGGAATCATAGGATCTATGAGCAGCCGAAATATTTGTGTACAGAATTCAACAAATTATGGTGATATCACAGCCAAGACAAGTGTTGGAGGAATAGTTGGAAGCCACGACGAATACTATCCACAGGATCCTGGATGCAAGATCATTTCATGCTACAATGCGGGAACGATCACAGGCCAGACAAATGTAGGTGGTATTGCAGGTACTTTCAAGGGTAGAAAGTCAAATGACGCAGGCGTGGAGATCACAGACTGCTACAGCGCAGGAACTGTAAATGGAAGCGACGCAGCTACAACAGGCGTATTTGCAGGATATTCAGAGGATCTGACAATATCAGGATCTGCATATTCATGCACAGCCGCAGCAGATGAGAGTATCACAGAGGACCAGGCTTCATATGTATCGGCTGCTAATATAGAGGCAGTCAAGAAGCTCACAGTTGACACAGTTACCAAGATCAATGACGGAGAGGCCATCATGAACGTGGCACCTGCCGCAGAGATCATGGCAAATGTTCCTCTGACAGCGGAAGATGGAGAATTTGTAGAGACATACAAGAAGTTAAGAACTGTAATTGACGGAGTTACTATCTACAACATAGGTGTATATGACTACACTGCAAGCGCAGCCGGAATAAGTGGTGCGTCAAAGGATGGAGTTATCCTTGAGAACACAAAGGTTGAGGCTGCTTCAGCGGTTGACGCTGTAAAGCTTGCACTGGATAATGCCGGAATAGCTTACGATATTCAGGAGTCAGCTTATGGCCCATATATCGTATCTGTAAACGGCCTTGCATCAGTTGCTGACTACTCAATGTCAGGATGGATGCTGTCATACAACGGAGACGACTTTGACAACGGTGGACTTGGTTCTCTGGATGCAAAGGATAACGACACGATCGAGCTTCACTATGAGCTCACAGGAGCAGATGTAGCAGCATCATTCTCAGGACTTCCTACATTTGAGTCCATGACAATAGACGGAACTGAGATAACATTTACAACAGAGACAGAATACGATGAGAATTGGAATTCTATCTACACATACAAGGCAAATGGAGAGGTTCTGAAGGGAACAGGAACAAAGGCTGATCCATTTGAGGTCGGTGTTGTATTGCCGGAGAGCGCAGATCTTGTAAAGCTTGACATGACATACAAGACAACTGCTGATAGCCATTATGTTGTGGTTGACGGACTTTCAGCCAAGATCAACCTGACAAATGATGTTGTGTGCAGGATCACATCGAGAGGTGGAAGAACTGCATGGTACAAGATCATGGCAGTGACAGCACTCACTGAGGACAATACAAAGCTTGAGATAGCAGACGCAGAGTACACTGGAGAGGAGCTCACACCGGAAGTTACCGTATATGTAAATGACAAGAAGCTTGATCCAAGCAGCTATGAGGTTACATACAGTGATAACGTAAATGCCGGAAAGGGTACTTGTACAGTAAAGGGAACTGGTAAGTTCTCTGGTACAATTCAGGGCGAGTTCGAGATAAAGAAGTCTACAAAGACGATAACTACAGAAAAGACTGAGATCGAGGTTCTTGAAAATGCAGAGCCATTTGATCTCGAGGTTACAGGACAGGGTACACTTACATTTGCATCATCTGCACCAGAGGTGGCAGAGGTAGATCCTGAGACAGGACGTGTGACAGTCAAGGCTGTCGGTGAGACAGAGATCACAGTTTCATCTGAGGGAACAGAGAACTACGAGGCTGGACAGATCGTTATCAAGATCACAGTCAAGGAGGTTCCTGTAGAGCCGGATACAACGGTTACACTCACAAAGGACAACACAGTTATAGAAGTTGCAGATGTGACATACACAGGCAAGGCACAGAAGCCTGAGATTACAGTAACGGTTGACGGCAAGAAGCTTGAGGCGGCTGATTATACAGCAGCATATGCAAATAACGTGAACGCCGGAACAGCCAAGGTAACTATAACAGGTAAGAATGATTACACTGGCAGTGTTGAGCAGACCTTCAAGATCAATAAGGCAGACCAGACAGTGACAGGCAACACATTATATGTATACAACAGATATATAACTGTTAAGGCTGCCGGTAAGGGAACTGTAACTTACTCATCAACAAACAAGAACATTGCGATAGTAAACAGCAAGTCAGGTCTTGTGAGAACCAAGAAGCCGGGCAGAGTACAGATAAAGATCACTGTCTCAGGCAACAACAATTACAACAAGGCAAGCGGAATCGTAACTCTGATAGTTACCCCTGAAAAGTCATCAATAACAAAGCTTGCATCAAACAGCAGCAGAAGTCTTAAGGTGACCTACAAGAAGATAAGCGGCGCTACCGGATATCAGATAACATACGCTACAAACAAGAACTTTAAGTCTGCAAAGACAAAGTATGTAAGCGCAAAGTATGGCAGTGCAACTATCAAGAAACTTGCAAAGAACAAGAGATACTATGTGAGAGTAAGAGCTTACAAGACAATAAATGGCAAGAGATACATGGGACTTGGCAGCTCAGTGAAGTCTGTCAAAGTAAAATAATTTTCAGGCCATAGAAACGCAGAGATGATCCGGAGGAAAGAGGTATGGAGAACAAGAGAGCTGGCTATACACGTGAAGAATGTTGTCAGATGCTTCTGGACGCATATATTTCACTTGGAAGATATCCGAAAAAGTCAGACTTTACACCAGAGCAGGTTGGCTGGATAAAATCCTACCTTGGGCCATGGCCGAGAGCACTCGAGGCCAGTGGCATCCTGCCGGACAGGTCTGCGGAGCGCGCTGAAGCCAAGAAGCAGAAGCGCATAGAGTCAAAGAGAAAGATGACTCAGTACAAGCTCGCAAGACAGCGGGAGAAAAAACAGGATTAAACTACGAGTTTACTTTAAACTCATGGTTTACCTGTGATATATTATTTACAGATTCCTTGATGAGATTATATTAGTGTTCGGGATATTAGACCCAGTTATAAGACTATTGTTGATATGGGTAGTCAGATAGTTTATAGCATTTTCAATGGGAGGTATCATTTATGGCACAGACAAATTTTCCGATGATCGATCTTTGCGCAACAGGCAGAAGGATCAAAGAGGTAAGAGAACAGAAAGGAATCACAGTAAAAGCATTGCAGACATTCCTCGGGTTCAATGAACCGGTGTCCATATACAAATGGCAGAGAGGCGAATGTCTTCCGACATTTGACAACATGTATGCGATGGCCTGCCTCTTCGGGGTAGGAATTGACGACCTTCTGGTGGGAAACCGCCAGGAGGTTGTTTTTTTATATATAAGACTTTTATCTACAAAAAACGCCATATTTCTTTGATTTGCGGGTTCTGTGTGGTAGAATAATATCTATATGTGAATGTGCGGATTCCCTTGGAGGGAGTATTTGAATATGGGGGTACTTGTAGTATGAAAAATGTGAGCAGGAGACAGTACGTGGTGACACTCGTGGTGAGCTTCATTGCCATTGCGGTATTGTCATTGTGTACGATCATGACATTTTATAGAAAATCTGTAAATGACACGCTTGAGCTGGGAGCGCAGACCCTTGAGCAGGAGCGCGAGCATATGGACTCGTATCTGGTGCGTGCCATGGATGCCGTGGAGGTTACCAAGATATCCGTGGAGCACATGATGAGGGAGAACCGCTCATCCCAGGATATACTTGATTTTCTGACCAGTGAGTCGGACTACTACATGCAGGATATTGATGAGAATTTTACCGGAATATACGGATTGATAAACGGAGATTATCTGGACGGCATCGGCTGGGTGCCTGAGGAGGGCTATGTACCTCAAGACAGGGCGTGGTATAAGGCAGCAGTTGCGGCCGGCGGTCAGCCGACCCTCGGAGAACCATATCTGGATGCCCAGACGAATACCATCATGGTATCGGTCAGCCAGCTTCTGTATGACAATGAGAGTGTTATCTCTCTCGATGTGAGCCTAGACACGATACAGGAGAACACAGAGGCTATCAGTCTCAATGGACAGGGATATGGATTTGTGTGTGACAAGAATGGACTTGTGATAACACACTCGGATAAGTCTGAGATAGGAAAGGATTATTCACAGGGAGACAATGCCGTGATCATGCAGGGAATAGCCAGCCACAGCGGAAGCTCATTCCAGACGGTGGTGGATGGCAATAAGGTCACAGTGTTCAGTTACCCTGTCATGGACGAGTGGGATGTCGTCATGGTCATAACAAATGAAAATCTGTACCACAGCGTGCGCAGACTCATCTGGTATGATCTGGGCATTGGACTTATCCTGTATATAATCATAGTATTCTTCTGTACAAGATCAAAGAAGAATACTGATGAGACCATGAACCAGCTTGACGAGACCAACAATGAACTGACAGATCTCAACGGAATGGTCATGCAGGCATTTGCAAAGACGATAGATGCAAAGGACAAGTACACAAAGGGACATTCGGTGAGAGTGGCAAGATACAGCCGTGAGCTTGTGAAGAGGATGGGAAGATCCGTGAAGGAGCAGGACGAGATATATCAGATCGCACTTCTCCACGATATGGGTAAGATCAGGATCCCTGACAATATAATCAACAAGCCGGGAAGACTCACAGATGAAGAGTTTTCCATGATAAAGCTCCACTGTGTCAACGGATACCATATACTGAAGAACATCAACAAATTCCCGGATCTGGCTGTGGGAGCAAAGTACCACCACGAGAGATATGACGGAACCGGATATCCGAGCGGACTCAAGGGGGACAACATACCTGAGTGCGCAAGGATCATAGCCGTGGCGGACAGCTACGATGCCATGACATCCAACAGAAGTTACAGATATGCACTCCCTCAGAAGATAGTCAGGGATGAGATGGAGAAGGGCAAGGGATCACAGTTTGATCCGGCCATAGCTGACATCATGCTTCAGATGATAGATGAGGATGAGAACTACACCATGAGACAGGTGGAGAAGATGGTCAGCAACATTCTGGTGGTTGACGATGAGAAGATAAATATCAGACTTATAGAGAATATCTGCAAGGATGAGCCTTTGTATAAGATAATTGCGGCTGAGAGCGGAAAACAGGCGATCGACATTGTGAAGAATCAGCACATAGATCTCATACTTCTGGATATTGAGATGCCGGAGATGGACGGATTCCAGACCCTTGAGGAGCTCAGGAAGATAACCGGTGCACCTGTTGTATTTGTAACTGCTTACAAGGATTACAATATGATCGAGAGAGCGCGTGAGATGGGCGTTGAGGATTACATAACAAAGCCATTCCTTCCTATCGTATTTCTTGAGACATTGTATGGAATCATAGGATAAGGTATCAGAGGGGGAATGTCTGTGAATAAGATCAAGTCATGGAAGAAGATGCTGGATAATGACATGGATATGCAGCTTCTGTTGTTCAACATAATAACTGCCGGTGGAATCCTGGGAGGCGTGATCAGTTTTATAGTGTGTGTCGCGCTGGGACTTCCACTGGTTCAGGATATTGCTGTGGCATTTGCACTTGCCGTGCTGTGCGTGTGCGTCTATCTGGGGAATAAGAAAGGTCTTATGCGTCAGTGCGCGGTGACCATAGTATTTGTCATAACTCTTATACTTTTCCCCGTTATATTCTTCAGTTCGGGTGGCGCATACAGCGGTATGGGTTTCTGGTTTGATATTGGGATCATTTTTTCATTTCTTCTTATCGAAGGTGTTCTCTGTTACGTTACGCTTGGTGTGCAGGTTGCTGTGATCATTGCATGTTATGCGGTTGCCTACACAAACCCACAGCTTGTCACCCCGATCGCGGATGAGAAGAGCATGTATGTTGACATGATACAGAGTCTTCTGATCTTTGGCGTGGTCATCGGACTTATTGTCAGATTCCAGAATGCAGTATACAGAAAAAAACTTACGGAGATCGAACGCATCAACGAGGAGCTCACAAAGGCAAAGGAGGAGGCGGACATTGCAAATCATGCAAAGTCAGAATTCCTTGCCCATATGTCACACGAGATACGAACACCTCTTAATACAATTGTCGGAATGAACGAGATCATTATGAGGGAGACATGCGAGGCCCATACGATGCAGTGTGCACAGGACATACAGACGTCCAGCGACATATTGGTAACGCTGGTCAGGGATGTTCTGGATTTCTCCAAGATCGAGTCCGGCAAGATGGAGATCGTGGCGGAGGAGTACAGCTTCAGCCACATGTTCAGCAGCGTTCTGTCGATCATGGACTCTAGGGCAAAACAGAAGAAACTGGAAGTCAAAGCTGATGTTCAGGACATACTTTACGATGATCTGAAGGGTGATGCGGCGAGAATAAGCCGTATACTGATAAATATCATAGGAAATGCCATAAAGTATACAAATAAAGGAATGATAAAAGTGACAGCGCATATGGAGGAGGATGATCGCAGCGATAATGGGATCATGCTGGTGCTGTCGGTGCAGGATACAGGAATAGGAATCAGGGAAGAGGACAGAGACAGGTTGTTCAAGGATTTTGAGCGGCTTGACCTTGTCCACAACAGATCCATAGAGGGAACCGGCCTGGGACTTGCGATAACATATCATCTGGTTCAGCTTATGAATGGAAGCATCAGATGTAACAGTGTGTATGGAGAGGGCACGACATTTGTGGTGAAGATACCTCAGGAGAGGATGTCAGACAAACGTGTCGGCGATTATGAGAAGAGACACAGACAGTATCTGACGGACAGAAAGACATACAGGAACAGCCTGTGCGCTCCGACTGCAAGCATACTTGTGGTGGACGACAACGACATGAATCTGAAGGTTGTCAAGATGATGCTGGAGCCTACGCATATAGAGGTCACCACCTGTACGAGCGGTGCGGAATGTCTGGAGTTTATCAAGAAGAAGAGATACGATATAGTGCTGCTTGATCACATGATGCCGGAGATGGATGGTGTCGAGACCTTCAGGAGAGCCATGCTGATGAGGGAGAGTCTGTGTGGCAGAAGCACATATATAGTCATGACCGCAAATGCAGTCATGGGAGCGAAGGAGATGTATCTGGCGGAGGGCTTTAAGGATTATATCAGCAAGCCTGTCAGACCGGAGACTCTTGTGGAGACCCTGAAGAAGTACATACCTGAGGAAAAGCTGGTGGATCCTGAGGAATACGAGAGGGAGCATCCGGCTGAAATGTCGTCTGAGAAGGACAGGCTGGAAACCAGTGATACAGCAGTGGCAGAGCAGGAAAGTATACAGAATGGAGATATGCAGTCTGATATAAATGGTGTAGGAGATGAGAATGGCAGTGATGCGGAGAAAAATGACACCACATCTGTGTCAGAGGTGAGTATAGATCATGAGAAGGCTCTTATGTATTGTGGTGGAAATGAGGATTTCCTCAGGGAGATCATGGGCATGTATGCCGCAGATGATAAGAGACCTGAGCTGCAGACGACCTACGATAGCTGCGACTGGGATAACTACCGCATACTGGTGCACACCGTCAAGAGCACATCCAGAACCATAGGCGCCATGGAGCTTGGAGATCAGGCTCAGGAGCTTGAAAACGCTGTTAAGGAGAAGAATGAGCCGAGAATAAGGGAGCTCCACGAAGGCGTGATGACCTCGTATGGGGCAGTGCTTGATTGGTGCAGATCCAATATATAAAAATGCACAATGACATTTGTGAATAATGGACAAAATAACTTAAAAGAACAAATATTAATACATGTTGACAAGACATTTTCCCATATAATGACGTATTATGTCCATATTATAATATTAATGTCTAAAAATGGGGAGATCAGACACTTATGTTCAGATATTTGAAGAAGATAATTGAACAAGGGAGATAGATAATGGCTGGAATTATAAACATAAAACAGGGAACCAAGATGCGGGCAGCACTTGATGCCCCTGCAAACAAAGAACCAAATTTTAATATGATGTGTACCTTCAACAAGGCGCTGGATGAGTCGGCATTTCTTGTGTCCATACCTATGGTGGATGGAAAGGCATACATACCGGATGAAAATCAGAAGATACTGTTCAGGTATGGTGACGGTGAGAATTCACAGGTCATAGCCGGATACGTTGACGATGTGGTAAAAGAGGGCATCAGGCGATACTGGAAGGTGAGACGAGTTGCCGAGAACAGACAGTTTGTAAAGCGTGTGGATGTCCGTATGAAGGTCGAACTGCCGATCACGTATATGCAGGACACATGGGCTCTCAACTCACAGGGCGAGATAGACAAGGAGAAGGGCGAGACCGCCGATATTTCAAATAACGGTCTTGCTGTATATATGAACAGATGGTTCAATGTCGGCGAGTCGTGCAGATTTACACTGCCTCGTATAGGTACGGCGTCGGATGGACAGGATTCCCAGGATGTCGTGGGTGTTGTGTGCTGGACAAGGGAGCTTCCAAAGGGTGGAGCCTACAGATTTGTCACAGGTATACAGCTCAGATTTGCTGACATTCAGGAACGCGGACAGATGCAGAACTATGTATCGTATGTAAAGAAGAGATACAAGCTGTAAATGACTTGTGGCTGAGTGGTGACAGGATGAAGAAGAATGAAGATGTTGATAAAGTAAATAGTGGCGGCGTGGACACAAATGGGATTCCTGGTGATGAAAACGAGGCTTCGGATGCTTCATCTGTGGCAGAGAATCTTGGGAAAAAAAGCAGCGCACGGATGAGCCGCAGGGAAAGACGCCTCTCAAGGAAAGCAGAGAAGGAACAGGTTCTCCGAATTCAGGAGCTTGAGGAGCTCATGAGACAGACCGGTGGAGATGTGGACCCGGAGAAGATCGTCAGCATGTATGTTCCGCACAGGAAGAGAAGGCGTATAGGTGCGGCACTCCTGCGAATGGACAAATGGCGTCTCATACTGCTGGGATTGCTCCTTGTGGTGTGTGTGCTCTTCATAGTGGCGTTCATGCAGGAGAAGATGGGAAACTTCACCATCAACCTGAACCGACTTGAACTGTACCGCAAGGGAATAAGCATTGCGGATACGGGAACATTTGACGATGCTACGGCGAGGCTGACAGCGGACGCCGTGGTTGATGCCACCAATATATCCATAGACGACATACCGGAAGATGTGGACGATCTGGAGGGAAGCCACAACGGCAAGAACTACATGGCATATACTTATTACATAAGAAACGCCGGCAAGGAAGATCTCGGATATGTGGCGAGAGTCACACTTGATTCTTGTGCCAAGGGCGCGGAGAAAGCAGTTCGTGTGGCGGTGTGGCGCAACGGCAAGCGCATAGTGTATGCGGCTCCGGCGGCAGACGGCTCAGACGAGGACGGCTGCACAAGCTTCGAGTCCGACGAGACGGTATGCTCATATCAGGAAGACAATTTCCTTGTAGGAAATGTTGATAAATATACCATAGTCATCTGGATGGAGGGTGATGACCCCGACTGTGTGGATTCAATCATAGGAGGCAGCGTGCAGTTTAGCATGCGTATAGATGCCGATTACGACGATGAGACAAGTCTTCTGTGGAAGTTTATCACTGACATCAAAGACACATTGACGGGCAATAAGCCTATCAATGCCGCAGGAAATGACGCTCCGAATGACAGCTATTATTCGGACGGCGAGGTCACTTGGGATAACAGGAGAAACAAGGATGACGAGGGGGATTCTGATTCAGAGACAGATTCAGAAGATTCTGGTTCAGCGGCGGATTCGGGAGATTCCGGGGCTACTACAGAAGAGAGTTCGTCTACGGAGGAGTGACCTGGGAGCTGTTTATGAATGTAAAGTCCTGGCCCTGATACAGATGGCGAGGGGGTAGCCAGGTTTTCGAGGTATTAGTCGGTAATGCCGGCTAAGAAATGGCAAAGACAAATAAATAAGAATTAGATATATTCATGATGTATGTGGCGCCACAACGGCTGTATAGATCATGTGTATATAGAGAAGTACATCTGAAAAAGGGGATAATCTACAGATGCCCTGCAGTGAAATGAAATCCTCACCGGATACGGTGAAGATGAACTCTGTCAACCGGGCCCGGTGAGAGTTTGATTTCAATGTATGGGCAGACATGTGATACAACTTGATCGGAAAACTTCAAAAGGCAACGTTTAAACAACGAACAACAAATAACGAAAGAGGAGGAGATCATTATGGAAAATACAAAAACCGTAAAGGCTCTCAAGAAGCAGCTTGTAGCTGCTATCGCGATGGTGCTTGTGGCTGCTATAGCACTGGGATCATCAACTTATGCTTGGTTTGTGAGCAATAATAGTGTTACTGGTGAAACAACGACGATCAGTGCTCAATCTAACTCGGCTTATCTGGTAATTGATAGTGAGACGACGACCAATAAATCTACAAGTTCAACGTCCATTAAGGGTGCTAATGTAGAACTTTATCCTGCACAGTGGGCAGACAATTTTGATTCAAGTAAGAACGAATCGGAATCAGGAGTGTACCAGTTTGAATCAGCATATGCTGCAGAGAAAGATAAAGCAGATGAGAAAACAGGCACTCGTTTTGCGGTGGGTGATCCAAAAGCAGCGGTTGACGAGAAATATGCATATTTAAACACATTCTACATCGGAACTGGTGAATATGATGGTGAGTTCACAAATTTAAAGATATCTGATTTGACAGTAACAGATGAAAGTGATCTTGGTCTTAAGACTGCAATAAGACTTCTGATCAAGACATACGTACCAAAAAATTACACAACAGAAGCAAAATGGGTTGTAGCAAAGTATGATGGTAATAATCTTGTTATCGAGTCGCAGTCAGATGGAAAGACAGATGGAATCATCTATGCCGATCAGTTTGGTAAGGAAGAAGGAGATGTTAAGGTTGATGTGTACTTATACTACGATGGAGCAGATGCTAATGTAAAGACAACAAACCTTACAAATCTCAAAAATTGTGGAGCTACTGCTACATTTGAGGCAACTCCAGTAGAATTTGGTAAGTAAGAAGAATACCTATAAAAATCATATATCCCGCAGTTGTGGTGCGGGGTATATGCCAAAGGGTAGAATATCCGTATTCTGCATTTTGGCATATAGAAAATATATGAAGGGATGTGCGATATTATGAACAGATCCAGCAGACAATTGAAGAGACAACTCATAGCATCCATAGTTTCGGTGTGCGTGGCGCTTGTGGCACTCACGTCAGCTACATATGCATGGTATGTGATGAATAATAAAGTTGAAGGAACAACGACCACGATCAGTGCAACAACCAACGGATTTATACTTCAGATTGCGGAGGCATCAAAGGGAGCACAGCATGGAGGAAACGATATGTCGCTCACGGCATCTACAGAGGGCGGAAGAATAAGTCCATCATCTACAGATGATATGAAGAATTGGTATGTATGTGCAGGCTGGAATGGTGAGGGGAAAGTTACATCATATATCAGCCCAGAATTTTCTAAGGATGGCAAGCCAGGACAATATGGTGATGAAAAAGATCCGCATTATGCATATATCAAGAGTGAATATATCTTATACACTATAACTGAGACTGGATTGGCAGATGTGTATTTGGAGGATTCGAAGACAGGTCCTATCGTAGTGACAACGAATGGAGATCCAACAACAGATACTATTCCGAAGTCTATGAGAGTTGGCATAACAGTTCAGCAACTTGACGAAAATGGAGAAGAATCAAGCGTAGAGGAATTGAAGATGGTATATGCCCCTTATGCTGAGACAGGAAAAGGAAATGATTCCGAGGCTATAGATGGCTGGTCATGCATAAAGCCTGATGCTGATGGCGTGTTGCGGCCTACTCAGGTAACATACCCATACATATACGCCAAGACCTACACAGACCAGAAGGGAAAAGGCTGGACAGCCACAAAGAATGGCGAGGCATATGAGGTTGCGCCAGGCACCGAGAAGATAGCATCCAGAGTTGGCTACAACGGAGTAAAGGTCCGGGTGTACATCTGGATGGAGGGAACGGATGCAGACTGTGTGAACAATGAGGCCGCCGAGGATACGGCGACATACGACGTGGCGGTGCATTTTGCAGGCGTCGCGGCAGGAGAATAGAAAGAAATGAAAAGGGACAAGTGATTCAGGGTGCAATGATGCACGAAAAAAGCCTGTTTTGCTATGTCCCTAAAGGTGTTTATAAAGGAGGTGAGTGATGATGGCAAATGAAGATGATTTCCTTGATGAATTTGGAGAAAACGCGGGTCGGGATGAGACTTCGGATGAGATGGTGAAGAAATCTGACCCAAACAGCGACCTGGAGAACATGTCCAGTGAGGAGCTTCGCAGGGAGATCCAGCAGGAGAAGAAGAAAGCGACAAGAAGCCTTGTGCTTGCGTTGTCTGCGCTATTTGCCATCATCGCCATCTGTATTGCCTGGTTTGTGGCAAACAATGTCATAAAAGGCGGAACAAGCGATGTGTCGGCGGGGGCTGACAGCAAGTTTGAGCTTGCGAGTTCCGGTGACAGGCAGAAACCTGAGGAAAATTATTACCTGAAGGATGATACAGATGATCCTAAGCTGAGCGCTGGACAGTCAGCAGAGTTTGACAGGTATTATGATATTTACTCCAAGAAATGGGTGGACAAGAAAAGTAATTATTATCTTGGACTGAGCGGTATCGCATGGTATCAGGATGGACAGACAGTGGTCGAGCCGGGTGCCAGCGGAACGTTGGAGTTTTATGTTATTCCAAAGAAGTCAGGACTCACATCCATGACGATCACACTCAAGGCCGAGGCGTACAGGCTTTTGGAAAGTACCAGTACAACTACTGAGGAAGAAAATACTGTCCGACGGGCAAAACGCTCGGATGATGAGGTTTTGCAGAACATGATAGATGGACATATACTCATGTTCAGGAATCTTGACGATGAAGGATACAGCGGCTGGATACCGCCTGTCGAGGCTGCCGGTGAGGACAAGAGCGATGCGGGAACATATGGAAATGTGTTCACTATAACAGCGAAGGAAGCTGGATTGTCTGATGGAGCATTTGAGGAGAACCAGCTTTATAAGATCACAGTGTACTGGGTGTGGCCTAAGTATTTCAGGAATTTTGTATATAACTCAGTGAGCCTGAATGGAGATCTGTTCGCCGATATCTCATCTGCAAATGCCGACTATACAGCACTTCTTGAATTTGTAAATAAACAGAAAACGATGGGAATATCGGGAGGCAGTAAGCTGTTCTACAGCAACGACAAGACTATACAGACTGTGACAGATAAGAACATAGACAGTGACATGGCAGACGATGTGCTCAAGGCCTGTGACAAATACTATAATCAGGCGGATGAGTATATTGGAACGAAGGCGGACTATATGTATATAAGCGCCACCGTGGAGTAACGATACAGGAGATAACCTATGGGAGACAGCACAGAGAAGAAAAAACAGAATAATGGCAGAGCGATGCTCATACGTTCTCTGATAACGATGGCTGTCATTATGGCTTTGCTTGTGGCTGCGACATTTGCATGGTTTACGGACCGGGCGAATATGGCAACGCTTGTGGAGATCAAGGCTCCAACTGCGATCGCGATACTTGGCCCTCATGGTGAATCGGAGGCATCCCTTGATATGTCATACACGGACGACGATGTGGATGAGAACGGCAAAGTCACCATACGCAGGGTGGTGAGCGTGAGCAGTGACTCTCAGAAGCATCAGTTGGAGATAGCTCATACGACAAATCTCAAAGGCCTGGAATTCAAGATATATAAGGCGGAAGAGACAAGCAGTGTCACGGATGGAACTGCCGGAACGGTGACGGATGGCAGTTATACATACACGTACGACAGCAACAGTCCGTTGACTGGATCATACATAAATCTGGAAAAAGATAGTAATGGTTACAAGTATGCGGATAGTTCCATGCATAACACTAATTTTGAAAGTTATAACAAAGTTCAGAGCCATGCCGAGCCGCTATACTGGCTGGCAAAGGATGCGCAGGATGCGGCGCTTAGGGATGAATCAAATACAAATGTAACCACAAAGTATCTCACATATTATGTGGTTGAGATAAGCTGGACAGAGGCTACAAAGGAGACAGATCTGTTCTACATTCTGGCGAGAAACAATTAGAGTAAAGGTGGCATGAGAGTATGAAAATTACCGACAGACCAACACGCAAAAACTTAATAGTGATAATAGCTGTGCTGGCCTGCGTAGTGCTGGCCGCAGGGGGAACATTTGCGGCGTATACAAGTCAGGGCCACATGAGAGCAGTTGTCAGAAACAGAGATAATGAGACTGTGAGATTCACGTCAAATTACCTTCGAAACTGTACAAAGACATCTGCAGACAAGGGCGAGTATCCCGGCAAGGTCATACTGTACAGCAACGAGTCCGCGGAAGAAAATGAACTGACTATAGATATATTTGTATACAATTATGTGCTTGGAAATATGAGTCTCATAAATGAGAATGACATAACATACGACATGGTGATCAGGCTGACAGGCGGCACAAAGACGTCCTACAGCGTTAAGCTTGAAGACACAGCGCTTGCGAAACAGTCTAGTGAAGGTGATGAGCTGGTGTACAAAACTCCTGACGAGGGCGTGACACTCATTGGACGAACACCGCATGCCAATCACTACACGGTGACCATCGCCGGTGCGGATCTGGACAAGATCAAGATCACGGCTGTGGCAACTCCGCGAAACATGTCAGCCACTGGAAATCAGTTGCTTGCCGCTGTCATTGCTCCGTGTACGGAGTCGACGGTGCAGGAATTTACATGCAAGGGAGCATTTGCCGATGCATCCACTGGAACACCGAAGGACTATGATGCCTTTAATTATGAGGTGACCATATCGGCCGGCCGTGCAAATGTCACAATAACGTGGAATGCAAATAAGCTGGAGATAGACCAATTCTTCCTGCAGAAGATATCCGACAGGGAGAGTGATAAAAAATATACATATGTCAAGAAGAATGAGAAGGGAGAGGGCTCTCTTACATTTGTCATGGATCAGTCTGCCGGAATGGGAGACTACATGATTCCGTTCTACCTCACATCACCTCAGGAGAAGCTTCCTGATACGTGGGGGGCGATGGAAGGCTATATAAGCGTAGATGGAGAACAGATAGACAATGTCCAGGATGGACAGTAAGCATAGATTAGGTACAGAGATATATGAGGAGACGCAAGGTGAAGAGATACAGACAGATACTGGCAGGCTTTCTGGCAGCGAGCTTGATAGTGAGTTCCATGCCGGCAAATGTTCAGGCGAAATCAGCATATCAGGAACACACGTATACTCAGACAGCCAGTCAGCTAGAAGATCAGGAAAACAGTGAATATACAGAAGAAACCACATCAGAAGTGCAGGGTACAACTGCGCCTTCAGATACGGAAGCTGCTTCAACCATACAGGCGGACACCACGGAGTCAGATGAAAATACCGGGGACAATACTTCGGAGCCGGGTACAGACACTTCAAGCAATGAGAGCACTGAGGATGTCAGCACCGAAGAGCCAGGTACAGATATTGTGGACAATGGGGACTCTTCGGCAGATACACAGGACGCGGAGGCTGTGGCTGAGATTGCGGTTGCACAGAGTGGAACACTCACCCTTGATGACCTGGCAGGGAATACTAATATAACAGTGACGGATAGTAGCATAACAGCCAAATCTGAGGATGCCATGGTGCTTGTGTCAAATCTGCAGCCGGAAATTCTTGAGAACAGAAACATCGTTATAGATGTATCAGGAGATGTAAATCTTACCAAGTCTGTTACATGGAATGGCAGTTCTTACACATGCAAAAGTATAGGAGATGAGGATCATCCGTATAAAGGAACAATATCTACTCAGGCATCTATTAAGGTCAACACCACTATATTTGGTACGGTTACATCGGAAGCAGCCATCACAGCGAAGAGTATAGAGTGGGACGGAACAGACGGTACTATATCTGTGTATGCAGACAAATACATATTCTCTGACAAAGAAACTTATAAGATAAGTGTTCCGATAACATCTGGCGGAAGCGATTATGTTATGGGTAACTTTATTGGTACAGTCAGCGGGGAAACAGGAACTCTTGAGATAAGCAATCTCAGTTATGGAGAGGCGAAGGGAACTGTGACACAGTCCTCAAATGCCGGACTTATATGTAATACACTGAAGAGCGGAACTATAGTTCTTAATGGTTGTACACTTCCGACGAATAGCGTTGAGATTACATCATCTACGGGTCATGCAGGTGGCCTTGTGGGATATATGGAGGCTGGAACTGGATTTACATTAGATACGACAGCAGAACAAAAAATCTCAGGCATGACGGTTACAGCTAATGCCGGCAATGCGGGTGGTCTGGCTGGTTATATGGGCGCTGGAGCATCATTCGAGCTTAAGAATAGCCTGACACTTGATTCAGCGGTTATAACCGGATATGAGAAAGCCGGTGGTATAGCTGGAGAGGGAGAGAATGTCCAGCTTTTGAATGATGGGGATGCGCAGCTTAATATAGATTCCATAACTGTAAAAGAAATAAACACAGGGCTGACATATGTAGGCGGTGCGTTTGGATATTACACAGCGACATCAAATCAGAGTTTCCCGGAATGGATAAAATTGGGAACACAGGAGAATAAAGCGGTTAAGATTGAAACTGCTGCTACAGATTCTTTTAAATACAACTCAAATGAGAAAGGTAATGTAGCAGGAGGTATATTTGGACAGTTGGTTCTTTCTAGGGCTGAGTACACGGTTACAAGGACTGCATTATGGGTTAATAAAGAGGTAGATGCCGGCAATAATCTTATACAGAGATTGTCATATGGTGCATTTGCAGGTATTGTCAGTAAAGCTGACGATAGTGAAATAAATTCATTTATAATCAATTCCTCAAGTGGTGATGAACAGTGTGTAGTTAACTCAGTTGTTGGACAAAAAAATAAATCTTGTTATCACGGAGGACTCGTAGGAAAAGTTGATTCAGGCGTATATTTTGAAGCTCAAAATATGGCTATAACTGTAAAGAATCCTTATGCTGATGGAAATGCATTAGGTTTTGGCGGTGTCGTGGGAAGAGTCGCAAAAAATGGAGTAGTCAAGCTTGGTGGAGAGATATCGTTAGTAACTAAGGGCACTAATGATCCGAAAATCTGGGAAGGCGGCGGTGTAGCAGGCTATACTGAGGCTGGAAGTGTTATAGAGTTCAGTGGTACTACAGATATGTCCGGCGTGTATTATACAGAGCGATATGCTGTAGGCCTTCTGGTTGGTTACCAGGATAATTCCCTGATATATGCCAGAGGTGATGGAAATGGCGATGGATGGACATACAAAAGAGTAACTCGTGGAGATCAGCTCAAGGATGATACAGGACAGTATGGAGACATTGATGATATAGGAAATTATGGTCAGATCATAAGATTAAAGGCAAAACAGGATAGTAAAACAGGCTTGCCGGTTGATCTGATAACTATGGATTCAGTTACCCATAAGGTGACGATAAAGCAGAGCACGACTTCTCTTTATGATGGCGATGTAATACAGATCGGCGGTACTGAGGATTTCGCTCTCCTTGCCATTGCATGGCAGAGCCATGGATATTTTAGCGCATGGGGAGATGATATAAATACCGATAATTGGGGCAATCTATACTCAAAGAATATAAAGCTTTCAGGTGATGTAGATCTGACAGGAAGTGGAATTTACGGCCTCACAAGAGACAATTCGGAAGATAAGAAGGCATATAGTGGAACATTTGATGGAGAGGGACATACCATAAAGCTTGCTATAGGCGAGATTTACGGAGAAAGAAACGGAGAACTCAAGGGAAGTGCTGGAGAGGTCTGCAGACATACTCATCAGGGAATATTTGCAATTGTGAGTGGTGCGACGGTTAGAAACCTGACGATAGATGGAGTCATAAATGTGACTGCTATGGGCAGAGACAGAAATGCGGGTGATAGTGAGAGAAGTTTTTATATAGGAGGATTTGCAGGTGAGGTGCAAGGCATCGGTGATGTAGTAGCCGATGGTGTTACTGTGTCAGAGAGTATTACTGTATCGTCTGTGTCGACAGCAAAAAAGGTGACCTCAGTAAATGTCGGGGGCTTATACGGCGGCATAACAGATGAGGTGACAGTAAAGCTTGGTGAGAAAAACAAGATTAAATCAACAGTTGTACTCTTGGTTGATGATGTTCCGTCTTTTGTACAAAACTGTGATTACAACAACATATATGCAGGTGGAATCATAGGTTCTCTTGTGGGTGATAAAAAAGCCGTTACTGTGAATTGCTATGATGTGGAGCTTGCGGGAGAGACAAAGAGTGGTACCAATGCGACGATACTTCCTGCAGGAGGGCTTATCGGTTCTTCATTTTATGGTACTAATTATAATAATTACAACATTGTAAATATAGAAAAGGTACTTGTGAATGGTCAGAAGGTGACGGCATCGGGTGCAAACCTGAAGGTGAGCGGTGGCCTGCTGGGATATATATGGGCTGACGTTAAGGTAATATTTGACACACCTCCATCAGCAGGTGAATATGCACTCACAATAGATGATGCAACACTTTCCGCTGCAAATGCAACTGTGGGCGG
This sequence comes from Bifidobacterium catenulatum, assembly GCA_963600665.1. GTDB lineage: Bacteria > Bacillota > Clostridia > Lachnospirales > Lachnospiraceae > Coprococcus. The sequence goes on from CAVCCL010000017.1 coordinate 28,364, forward strand.
ACTGGTATACCGCTCAAGTGGCAAATGGACGGTTAAAAAACACGGTATAAACATGTCAGAAGCATCATTTACAGCGAAGAATCTTGGACTGTTGCTTGGACATATGGATGTGGATAACGATAGACCGGATGTCAATAAAAAGGCGTTATATCTTGAATTTACGGAGAACTGGTCCGCTGCTTATAGCATGGGCGATGTGACAGTTGGCGGAAGTCCTGCTGTATTTGATGAGTTTGCTGCGTACACTGCAGCGGATGCGGCGAGCATCACGAATAATGGAACAAACGGGCTGATATCGCTTGCAACAAAAGATCATGCAGGGGTTGCTACTACTAGTGAGATCAATACCTATGTCAACAGGACGGACTATGGACAGGCACACAAGACAAATGGATGCAGCAGATATTATTACAATCTGGATCAGGTAATAGCCGATACTAATATATCAAGTACACTTAATACATCAAATAGATTGCTTGAGTGGAGTGTGTATGTGTATGTTCCAGTAAATCTTAGAAATTTAGTATTTAATGGAAGAGGGCTGAGCATCAATGAAGACGGCACTAATCCAATAGGAAGTGATTCAACAACCAGCAAGGCAGTCTTAAATATGACTGGACTCAGCTATTATCCGATAGATGTCACAGGCGTGGCCGTAACTTTTAAGAATGCAGATATCACATTTGACAATGCAACTATAGAGTCATACGACAAGGACAATAAGTCAACTGTTGGTACTGCAGACACACACAGCCAGCATTATATGATGCACGGCGGACTTTTCTACAACCTCACGGGTGTGAGCACAGGAGATATAGAGTCAACTGTAAACAACGTCACATTTGCGGGAACGGTTGGAATGGTAAATAGTGGTTCTGGAGCACTTTGTTGTGGAACCGTACTTGGCATAGACGGTGGATCGGCTGTGTATAAGCTCACTATGGATACAGTGATCCTGGACGGCATAAAAGTTGCCAATATGGGAAGTTATGCTCCGGTACTCATCAATCTGGCCGGAAGCAACACGACACTTGATCTTGCGAATGTGAAGGTATCAGCGAATGGATACGATGGCAGCAGTGCGGCGGGTTCAAGCCTTATAGGAAGTGTGGGCAGCGATGCATCCACGCAGATATCGGTTATATTCAGCAAGATGACTCTTCCGGATACGAAGTATGTTTCAGGTGGCGATGGAATATTTACCCATGCGACATTTCTTGAGTCATTCCAGTATAAGAGGAACGGTGTAGGTTCAGGAATTTATAACTTTACCAAGAAGGAAGACTGGACCGGAACAACCCATAGCCACAATGTGACATATGGTAAGGAGATAAGCAATTCGTTACAGTATGATGGACTGCAGAAGTGGTACTACGACAAGGCTACATATGGAAATGATAAAGGTCTCACCACATGGTCACAGGACGAGACAGTCACGAACAGACACGATTTCTCTGGATATCTTCCTTATGTGGCAACAGCTTACAACGAGGATAACCGTACATTTGAGATCATGGTTAATCAGAGAGTCAGCGATCTCACAGATGGATGCGGAACATATGGACATCCTTATGAGCTTACGGCGACTTTGGACATGACTACGGTTGCAGATTATATAGCGACGGCGGTTCCAAAGGATGGATGGAAGATCAGAGTGACTGCTGACCAGTCGGCATATCATACAGGCAGTGATACAGGAAAAGATATCGTATACATGTATGACGGTACAGAATGGGTACAGGTCAAGAATACATCAGCCTCGGATGATTCATCAACAGAGGATGATACGGAAGACAACTGGACCACAGTTACAGATGGCAAGACCCTCACAAACAAAGTGATGCACAGATATATATTAAGTGCATATTACGATATACAGGGAGATTCAACCTCACATACAATAAGTGTGGAGAATTTCCGCGGTTTCGGAACACAGGTATATCCTTTCAGAGGAGTTATAACCAGTACACATACGGATGGTGCAACTGTTGAACTGTCAGGAGCAAGCACCGCAAATGGCTTCATACCGTACAGCTATGGCTGTGTTGTGAGAAATATAAAAGTCAATTATACAGGAAGCGGCAGTAAGGTTACATACAATTCAAGCGATATACCTACATGGAATACGAGCAGAAAGATTGCATATTACTATACATCTGGATTCTGGGGCGGAGTCATAGGCTGCGTCATGGGCGGTGACAATATCATTGACAATGTCAGCGTTGACATGGCAGATGGATGGAAACTTACTCTGGATGGAAATAGAAACTATCTCATACAGACTGGAGGATATGTGGGTTCTGTGTCAGGCGGTGGTGTGATATTCAGAAATATGTCAGGTAAATCCGGACTTTCCGATGATCATCTGGCGCAGGGGAGTACAAGCGGTACATATCCTGTCAGTGTAGGAGGCAAGGCAACTGATACGACTGCCACAAGTCTGTATGTGAACCCATATGTGGGAAGAGTCCTTGATGGATATGCGTTCAGTGAGGACTGCGACATAGATAATGGCACAAAGACGTACAAGGTGAATAAGCTTGACACTACGGACACAGGCAGCATAGAGACTACAGGTACAACAAAGGGTGTGTACAAAACTGAGATCAAGACCGCTCAGGGACTGCTCATATTCTCAGCTATTGTAAACAGTGGCGGTGCTGCGGGTTCAAGTAGTGCATCAAATCTTCAGGGAACACTTGCATACAGTGGTAAGGTCGAGAGTGATGGAAATACTAAGGAGCTGAACTTTGGAAATGGAATATACGGAAAGGTGCGAAATGCAACTTACGAACATATAGGACAGTCTGCGGATGCAGCAGAGGCAGATTTTGATATATCGGTAAATGATGATACAAAGACACCGGGATGTAAAACAATCGGTAATCTGGCCTCAGATCTTGACAGCAATACAAATGCACCATATCTGGTTACAAAGTACAGCAATCCGGCCACATTTTATGTAAGTGGAGGAAGACTTACAAATGTGTATGAGACTTTCAGAGTTGCAATAGAACTTACGGGCGATTCCGATTATGATATGAGGTCTTATGGCAACGGATATCAGGGTATATCTGGCAGATATATATCAAACGCCACAAATATAGGAGGAGGTACATCCTACGAGCTCATGTTCTGCAAACCTCTTCTGTATGGTTTCAATGGAAACGACCATGCAGTAATGGTGAATATGCAGATAAAGGAATATGCGGATGATGATTACCACGGAGTGTCATTTGGCGGAGTGTTCAATCTGCTTAGAACCACAAGTTCAACCTATGGAGATGGAGTGGACGGTGAAAGATATCTTGTTCAGAATATTGAAATAAAAAATTCCACGGTCACAATGGGGTATTACAGTGC
>CAVCCL010000018.1:0-2385 GCA_963600665.1 Bifidobacterium catenulatum
ATGTTGTTAATTTTTCAAGGTTCTTTATGTTCTCGCCTCTCAGCGACAACTTCTATATGTTATCACATCTGAAGTTCTTTGTCAACAACTTTTTTATCTTTTTTCAAGACCGTTTCAGTTGCTGATGTCTGACCTCTTCGGCGACAACTTCTAAATATTACCACACCGAAGTGTGTGTGTCAACAACTTTTTTCATTTTCTTTATCAACATATTCCAGTGACAGAAGAAGAAAATCGCTATTGATTTGTGCCGATCACAACCAGCAAGTGAAACTATACTAAATATCTCCCAATATGTCAATAACTATTTTCAAAAAAATGTTTTTATCGTACAGATATGTGAGAGCCTTGCTGTCGTGTACCATTTCCAACATCTGCGAAGCCACTGAGAATGCTGACAAAAACGTCATGAGAACCATTGCGATCCATATACACAACACAGCCTGTGCAACACCAAAAACAAGTCCTCCTGCTTTGTCCAGTCCACCGACCACGGGGATGCCCGACAGAACATGTGATAACGCAAGGGCTATCAGCACGAGCAGCAGCACCACAAATATGGTTAACAGATAAGACAGTCCGTTCATGACCATATCTGTGAGATAATCCACAACATATGCCACATAGTCTCCGATCGCCTTTCCATTTATCTTGTCTCCGCCGTTACTGCGTATATAGTTCTTCACTATCTCCGGCAGTTCTGTATGTTCTAGATAATCTTCTTTCTCATAGACAGATACACTTTCACTGATATCTTCCACTCCTATGCTCTGCTCTACCTTCTGCCTCACGGTGTCTCTGAGTGGTGTATGCTGACAGAGGAACTGGTTTACATACGGATTCAGCACATTTGTCAGGATCACCGCTCCTACTATGCCCACTGCACTTACCGCACTTTTGATGAGACCTCTCCTGTATCCGATAAGGGCGCACAGAAGAATAACCGCCACAGACGCAAGCAACATCAGATTCATATGCGCTTCTCCTTTCTCTTACATGCCCTTGAGGGCAATAGTCTGCGTCTCATTTTCAAATATGACCACATACTCCTCCTTGTTTGAGTCCGGCACAACATTTACAAGATTCTTGGTGAACGAATAATTAAATTTCACGCTTCCATTGAACCTGATTATACTGCAGTCCATATCTCCCGTGACTATTATCTCCTCTTCGGTTGCATATATTTTGTCAAATGCATTGTCGTAATCCACTTCAGCCTTCAGCGCACCCTTGTTGTCATATATATATATTTTGTATTTTGCCTTTGAGGCAGAATCCGAGACAGCAATATAACCCACGCAGGAAGAATTATAGAATACGCCCTGCATCTCCCTGGATCCGAGATCTATAACAGCTCTCTCCTCGGGTTTCTCCGTCATAGTGTATGTTCTTATATCTTTATTGCCAAAGCATGCAATATTGTCATTGTCTGTAAATTTCACGATAGGATACAGTGCATCATCCACTGTATAGCTTCCCATCATACGATCAGCATTCTCATTCTGTCCAACCGAGCTAAAATTGTACATGGCTATCACAGACTGCACCTTTGTGCCCTGTATCTTCATATAACTTGTGACCAGCTTCTGTCCATCGTTCGATATGTCTATATCCATAGGGTATCCACTTTTATCTATCGTGGTCTTGAGCTCATAGATCGTGTCGCTGTCTTTATCGTATCCATTGATATAATTGCAGTCTTCTCCCACAAGCACAAGGGTGTACACTCCCTGCTCTGCAATATCAACATTTGAGATGTCGTAAGTGAGAGTCTGACGGCTGACTTCGCCGTCAACATTAAACACATACACATCTTTACCGTTCATATCCGCAACTATCGCGTAGTTTCCGCACACCTCTGCGTGTGGCATCTTCATAGCATAGCTCACATCCCACTTTGTCACGCCTTTTTCATCTATGTAAGATGCACCGTCCTTGGTCACCTTCAGCACATTTCCCGCAAACACTGTGTAATCTGCTATATTGTCACCTGATGTTTCCGTCGCTGACACCACATCATACTGAGTGTATGTCTTTATCGCATTATATCTCAAAAGTGCAGTGACAAGTCCCAGCACAACCACAATGGCTGCGATGGCGAGGAGCATTTTGCCTTTTTTGCCCATGGTACGTTTTACTTCAATGACATTATCCCTGCCATTTGCAAGGCTTTCCTCGTCCATATCATCTTCTGCCTGATTCTGAACTTCCTGTTTTTCATCGTCTCTGCCCGCAGCAATTTCCTTATCCGCAGTTTTTTTCTTTTTTGTAAAAAATTTCATATCCATATTCCTTCTGTTCTTTATTCACTAAAAAAAACATGGTAATTATAGCATTTTTAATCTGTATAGGGAATAACCAATTTCTGCCCCTCATATATAGGTT
>CAVCCL010000019.1:0-11355 GCA_963600665.1 Bifidobacterium catenulatum
CATAAGAAAAGTGGATAGAACCATCTATCCACTTTCTTAATACAAAGCATATTCAAACTCAAGGGAACCCCTGTAAATCTTCTAAGCTAAATATTAACCCGAGTCATGTCAGACCATGCTGAGGTGAGAGTGGATACTCTGCTTCTATGTTCACTGTTTCACACAGCAATGGTAGAATACCATATCGCCAGCCGTGTGTCAACTGTTATTTTTCTTTTGTCGATATGCCTCTGTGCTGCCTTTATATCACTCATTATCTCCGTGGGATTCAACCGGGATGAACACCCTGTCATTGTCCTCTTCCTTCACCGGCTTCTGGCTTTCCTGCGCAAGCTTCACAAAATACATCTGTGAATCAAGCTTTGCCTTGCCCCTGAGATCCTGCTTCGCATATGAGCCGTCAGGCTGCATGATGTGAGCCTTGAGTGTATCCTCAAGCTGTATCTTAAGGATATTCTTTATCTTCTTCTTGAGCTCCGGATCCTCTACAGGGAACGTTATCTCAACTCGCTTGTCCAGATTTCTAGGCATCCAGTCCGCACTTCCCATGTATATATCCTCAAATCCATCATTGTAGAAGTAGAATATTCTCGAGTGCTCAAGATAATTTCCAACTATTGATCTGACTGATATATTATCTGAAAGTCCCGGAACTCCGGCCTTGATACAGCATATTCCCCTGACGATGAGTTCGATCTTCACGCCTGCCTTTGAGGCATCATAGAGCGCATTCATGATCACCGGATCACAGAGACTGTTCATCTTGGCAACTATCCTTGCCTTTTTGCCCTGTCTCGCATTCTCCGCCTCACGTCCTATCAACATCAGGAACTTGTCCTTCAGCCAGATCGGGGCAACAGCCAGCTTGTTCCACTTCTTCGGCTCTGAATATCCTGACAGCATGTTGAACACCGCCGTCGCGTCCTCTCCTATGGCATCGCTGCAGGTGAGAAGTCCCATGTCAGTGTAAAGCTTTGCGGTCTGGTCATTGTAGTTTCCTGTTCCCAGATGCACATATCTTCTGATTCCATCCTCCTCGCGTCTGACAACCAATGCGATCTTGGAATGAGTCTTAAGTCCCACAAGACCATATATAACATGACAGCCCGCCTGCTCCAGCTTCTTGGCCCATGCTATATTGTTCTCCTCATCGAATCTTGCCTTGAGCTCGACGAGAACGGTTACCTGCTTGCCATTTTCGGCAGCCTGTGCAAGTGCCGCAATGATAGGTGAATTGCCGCTGACACGGTAAAGTGTCTGCTTGATCGCCAGGACATCAGGATCATTTGCCGCCTGCTTTATGAACTCTATGACCGGAGTGAACTCATAATATGGATGGAACAGTAGAATGTCTCCCTTCTTTATCCTGTCAAATATATGGCTGTAATCGCCCATTCCAGGTACAGGCTGTGGCTTGTACTTAGGGTACTTCAGATGGTCAAATCCATCTATACCGTTCGCCTTCATGAGGAACGTGAGATCCAGAGGTCCGTTGATCTTGTATACGACCTCGTCGTCGACTCCGAGATGCTTCTTGAGCTCCTTAAGGAGCTTCTTGTCCATCGCCTCGTCCACCTCAAGCCTTATGACCTCGCCCCACTGTCTCTGCTTGAGCTGCTTCTCTATCTCCTTAAGCAGATCTGCGGTCTCCTCCTCATCTATGGAGAAGTCTGCATTTCTCATGATACGGTATGGGTATGCGCACACTATGTCATAGTTCAGGAACAGCTTGTCAAGGTTCTTCTCGATAACCTCCTCCAGAAGAATTATCTCAGTGACGCCCTTCTCCTCAGAAGGAAGTCTCACGATTCTTGGAAGTACAGATGGAACCTGGACGGTCGCTATATCCGTCACATCCTTTTTCTTATCGTATATGAGTGCACCTATATTCAGTGATTTATTGCGCACCAGTGGAAATGGTCTGGACGAGTCCACCGCCATAGGTGTGAGTACCGGGTATACATCCTTCTCAAAGTATTTGTCAACATACTTTGCCTGCTTTGGAGTGAGATCCTCATGGTGTCTCACAAGCTTCAATCCGTTCTGGGCAAGCTGAGGGATGAGGGATCTGTTCAGTGTCTGATACTGGTTCTTCATGAACTCCTTGGTGCTGGCATGGAGCGCGTCAAGCTGCTCCCGCGCCGTCATTCCGGCTATATCCTTCTTGGTATATCCGGCGTGCACCATATCCGTAAGTGATGCAATTCTTACCATGAAGAACTCATCCAGATTGGATGCCGTTATACTCAGGAACTTTATTCTCTCAAACAGAGGAATTGTCCTGTCCTTCGCCTCGGACAGGCATCTCTTGTCAAATTCAAGCCAACTGAGCTCTCTGTTATAAAATATCGGATTCTTATCTGCCATCCTTTACAACCCCCTTTTCTGTTTTAACACAGGCTTCACTCCAAATACCTTTCTGAACAGTTCAGTCTTGGTCTTGAATACACCTGCCTCAAGCGTAATATCATTCAGTGTATCTACCGTCATCGTGAGCACGTAGTCCTTGAAGCTGAACTTCATATCGCTTATCTTCTGCCTGTGGCTCTTGTCAAGGACATCCGCAAGTCTTAGTATGGATGCTAGCTTGGCAACCTTCATGTAATCCGCAGTCATCAGCGATACCTGTGCCTTTGTCTGTGAAGGGAGATAATACTCATTGAACTTCACGATATTTGCAATCTCTTCCCTCTCCTTGTGGGACAATCCAAGTATCTCCGTGGACATGATTATGTGATAGGACATCATTGTGCCCTCGTTCATATTTACAAATTTACCACAACTGTGGAGCATGGCTGCTATCTGGAGCTGCAGCCTCTCTCTCCTTCCGAGTCCGTGGACGCTCTTGAAGGAATCAAATATATCCAGCGCGTTCTGCGTCACATTCTGTGTGTGCTTCCTGTTGACCTTATATTTCTTGGCTATGCTGTTTGCCGATGCAATGATATCCTCGTCGAAATTCTTGTTCAACAGAAGCGTTCCGTTCTTATCCATATAATCAGCGACTATTCCATCACAGAACGTAACATCCGGTGTGATGATATCCTCCGCCCTTGAGTTGTCGAGGAATGACTGGTAAATGATCGCCATCGGAAGCATCAGTGTCGCTCTCTCGTATGGCACGCCGTATTTTTCTGACAGTACCTCCGGAGTGGTTTCAACTACCTTGTGATAAAGCACGCGGAACTGATCCCTTGTGATCTTGTCTGTGATCTTCAGCTCCGGTCCGACCTTCTTCAGATTTGCGATTCCGTCTCCAATAGCTATTATGCTCTTGATGTCCTTATCATTTATAAAGAGGTTTCTGAACTCCTCTATGAAGTTCGATACGAACTCCTCCATGATGTTCTCCAGAGCCACCGTGTCTGCGCCATATTTTGCCAGATAATCCCTTATTCTCACAGCTCCGATAGGAAGGTTCTGTGTCTGGATCAGATTCTGCTTGTCAAATATCGATATCTGAAGACTGCCCGCTCCTATGTCCAGAAGCGCCCTGTTCTTCGTATCCGCATCCTCAAACTTCGACTTTGCCGCATACGCCTTGTAGTTCATGAATCTCTGCTCCGAGTTGCTGAGCACTGAGACATCGATGCCTGTGTGCTGCTTTATCCTCTCAAGGACCATGACTGAATTCTCCGCCTCACGCACAGCGGACGATGCATACGCCTTGTATTCATGCACATCGTATTCCTTCATCTTCCTGCGGAATTTGTTGAGGATCTCACATACCTTCATTATGGAATCCTCGGTTATCCTGCCACTGTTGTAGGTATCACTTCCGAGCTCGACTGTGCTGTTGACGTAATCGATCTCCCTCGCCCCTTTTTTGGGAGTTATCTCATACACCTTCATTGACAGCTCGTTAGAACCTACATCGATGGCTGCAAATACCTTACTTGCCATATCTACCCCACCTTTCATGTTACTTATCAGTATGTTCCAATTATCTTGAAATCCATAGAATCCTTATTTATACGGTCCAGCGCATCTATCGTCGCCGGATCCATGAGACTTCCCTCAAGAGTTATGAAGAAGGAATATTCCCATTTTCTTCCCCTGAGAGGCCTCGACTCAATGCTTGTCATATTGAGCCCGTTATGTTTTATATGTCCAAGTATACTGTAAAGGGTTCCACTCTCATGTGGCAGTGCGAAGCATACGGATATATTTCCCGCACTCTTCACATACTCCTTTTTCTTTGACAGTATGATAAATCTCGTTGTGTTGTTCTCATTGTTGACTATATCGTCCTTGAGTATCTCAAGTCCGTATATATCTGCGGCAAGAGCGCTCGCTATGGCAGCCTGGGTCATATCCCCTTCATCCCTGACCTTCACCGCACCCACTGCAGTGTTCGCAACCGGGCACTGTGCGTATCCGGCTCTGTTCAGGAATTCACTGCACTGCAGAAGCCCCTGCGGATGGGAATATACAGTCTGTATATCAGAAAGCTTTGAGCCCGGAACTCCCATGAGCATATGTGCCACCTTGACCTCATCTCCGCCCACGATGGTCAGTCCGCTGCTGCCAACCATATCATATATACCACTCACAAATCCGGCAGATGAATTCTCTATAGGCAGGACTCCATAATCAGCCTTGCCGCTCTTAACCGTCTCTATGACATCCTCAAATTTTGCAACATTTACATTCTTTATATCCTTGCCAAAATAGTCATGCATAGCCTGATGACTGTAAGCCCCCGGAACACCCTGGTATACAACCACCGTGTCTTTATCGACCTTCAGATGATCCACGGGCACAAACCCGCTCACCACATCAGAGCTTATATGTGCCAGCGCAATATCTCTGCCCTCAACGCACGCTCTGTCGATAAGCTTATTCTTTCTGGTGATAAGCTGCTGTATCTGTTCCTCCAGACTGTTTATCTCTTCCAATGTATTCATTCTATCTATCCTTCCACTTGAAGTGTCAAATTTGTCACTGTTTGTCCAGCCCGGCACGAAGCTCAGATATGGTCTTGCCAAGCAGCGGGTGCCTCTTGTATCCCGCTATCGCGGACAACGGTTCAAGTACAAACTCTCTCTTGTGCATCTCCACGTGTGGTATGTGAAGATCCTCACTGTCATACACGACATCATCATAAAGCAGGATATCGATATCCAGAGTTCTCGGTCCCCAGTGGATCAGCCTCTCTCTTCCCGCCTCTTTCTCTATTCCATTCACCAGTCTCAGCAGTTCCTCAGGAGTCCTGAGCGTCTCTATCTCCAGACAGCCGTTCAGAAAATCGTCCTGCTCAACGCCGCCATACGGCTCGGTCTCTATAAAATCTGATACTCTTGTCACCTTGGTGTATTTATCCTTGTTCAGCTCATCTATGGCCATGTCCAGATATGATTCCCTGTCGCCGATATTTGACCCAAGTCCAAGATATGCTGTGTGCTTTTTTCTGCTTATGGACACGGACACTGTATCTACATGTACCATGACCGGAGCCCACGGCTTCTTAACCGTCACATTTACTCCTCTCACATCATCGTATGTGAGAAGGATCATGTCTGCTATCTCCTCAGCCACAGTCTCTATCAGTTTATAATTTCTGTTCTTCATGACCTTCTGTATGTCATCGCACACGCTGCCATAGTTCACAGATTTTCTTATATCATCACTTCTGCCGGCCTCACGGGTCGACACCTGCATGGATACGTCCACCACGAACTTCTGTCCAAGGACATTCTCCTCCCTGTACACTCCGTGATGTGCAAATACCTCAAGCCCTTTTATATTGATACTGTCCATACCGCACCTCCGCTATATGTTATCTGGCACTCAGCATCGCATGTGTCATCTTGAGTGCTCTGTAGTTGCTCTTCACATCGTGTACTCTGAAGAAATCGCAGCCCTTCACAAGCCCAAGCACTGATGTGGCAACTGTTCCCTCCTCGCGCTCGGTCACCGGAAGATCAAGTGTAAGCCCTATCATCGACTTTCTTGACGTTCCGAGGAGTATCGGGAGATCCCATTTGTGGAGCAGCTCCAGATTGTTCATGAGAAGCAGATTCTGGTGCAGATCCTTTGCAAATCCTATTCCGGGATCGACCATGATCTTGTCCCTGTCTATGCCTGCTGCCAGAGCCATGTTAACCGACTCATCCAGATCTGATACAACATCTGCCAGATAGTCTGTGTAATCTGTGTTCTCCCTGTTGTGCATGAGACAGCACGCCTTGTCATACTTTGCTATGACAGCCGCCATCTTCTCATCGTACTTCAGTCCCCATATATCGTTTATGAGATCTGCGCCCGCATGTATACCCGCCTCAGCCACCGCAGACTTGTATGTGTCGAGTGATACTGCCACGTCAAAATCCCTCTTTATCGCCTCTATGATCGGTGCCGTCCTCTCTATCTCCTCCTCATCCGATATCTTTGTATATCCGGGTCTTGTGGACTCACCGCCGACATCTATTATCACAGCACCCTCAGCTATCATCTTCTCAGTGGTGAAGAGAGCTGTGTCCATGGTGTTGTGCTGTCCTCCATCCGAAAATGAATCCGGGGTCACATTCAGTATCCCCATCACATAAGGTTCTTTTCCACTCTCAAATGTCTTGTTTCCTATTATCATCCTTTTATCCTCCAGATATTAAATATCCGCACATAACGTGCGATCCCTTAGTTTTCCCTTAATATTTTATCCCTGTATTGCGTGCACTCTCCAGCCAGTAACACTGGTCTGATGCCTCGCAGTCAAAACAGTTTCGAGACAGCTTATCCGCCTTATACAGCACATATGCCAGTCCTTCCCTCTCGGCACCGTCTGTATTGTGTGAGCCTATGGCATCACATATCTGCTCATTCTCCTGTGTGGAAAATCCGCACTGCTCCAGTATCCTGCCCGCATACTCAACACTCAGCTCATGATGCTTCCTGCCGGTGTCATCAGGATCTGCCCGTCCCACATCGTGGAGAAGTGCCGCAGCATATATGATCTCCCTGTCTATCGCATATCCCTGTTCGATATTCATTATATACGCTATCCTGGCAACATCCAGACAGTGCTCAAGTCCATGCCGGCAGAATATCCTGTCGGTCTCCTTGTTCCGCACAGTCTCCATGAGACGCCTGTATTCATTGTTGTATATGATCCTGTCCACTCTGTCCATCTCTGTCTGCATCAGCTTTCTATATATCCTCCATGTTCCGCACGGTCTATGATCGGCCCAATAAATGACAGCGAGCCAAATACCATCACCACCGGATCCTGCCTGCCATCAGCCAGCGTCATCGCCAGTCTCACGGCATCGTCCACATCTTCCTGCTCATAGACTTCATCTATATATGTCCCTGCCAGCCTTTTCAGCTCATGCCTTGAAAGTGCTCTCGGGTTATCCGGCTCAACTGCTATGAACGCAGAAGCCCCCGGCATCATGATCCTGAGCATCCACTCATAGTCTTTGTCCTTGAACACCCCACATATATATATGAGGTCCCTGCCGGCAAAATACTCATCTATGTTCTGTCTAAGTGCTCTCCAGCCTCCCGGATTGTGCGCGCCGTCCACATACATGAGAGGTTTGTCCATAAGCTTCTGGAATCTTCCCTTCCAGAACGTCGCTTTGAGTCCGCTCCTTATGTCATCCTCTGTCAACTTATATCCAAGCCTCATGAGAACATGTGCGGTCGCAGCCGCTGTGGCACTGTTATATATCTGATATATGCCCGGAACCTGAAGTTCGTATCTCTGTCCGCCATATATATATTCACTTCCACCTACAGACTCTCCGCATATCTCTATATCCTTCTCCCTGATAAGTACCGCCAAGTCCGATATATTATTCTGCTCACATGCCAAGTTCCACATATCCTCAAGCTCAGGATCAAGCGGGTACGCCACACACGGGCAGTTCTTTTTCAATATTCCAAGCTTCTGTCTGTATATATCCCTCAAGGTATTCCCGAGGAAATGCATGTGATCCATGCTTATACTTGCTATTATCGTACAGACCGGATGGCTGCACACATTTGTGGCATCCTCCAGGCCTCCCATTCCGGTCTCAAGCAGAAGGAAATCAACCTTTTTGTCGCGGAAATAACAGAACGCCACCGCTGTCTCCGTCTCAAACGATGTAGGTCTTCCCCAGCCGTCCGACACCATGTCATCCGCTGCCGTCTTCACCAGCTCAAGATATCCGGCAAATTCCTCCTCTGGCATATATTCCTTATCTATCTGAAATCTCTCAAGATATGTAAATATCGTCGGAGATATATATCTTCCCACACTGTATCCTGCACTCTCAAGTATCTCGTCCAGAAATGCGCATATTGAACCTTTGCCATTTGTTCCTGCTATATGTATGACCGGGACTGCGTCCTGCGGATCGCCCAGCCTTCTCAGCAGCTCCTTTATACTATCAAGCCCCAGAACGCTTCCCATGGTGTCCGTATATTCTATATAACTTCTTGCCTCTTCATAAGTCATGGCATATGTCCGTCCCTTCTCATCTGTGCCTGATAAGTGGTGCATTCTCGTCTATAGGCAGCAGCTCATACCCCTCATCCCTGAGTCTTTCAATGAGCATCGGCAGTGATTCCACCGTGGTGTGCCTCGACTCAAGATCATGCATCAATATGACCACATCATCGTGCTGCAGTGCATCCTTCATGATATTGTCGACAAGCTGCTCCGGCGTGTAGCTGCCACACACGGCATCATTGTTCAGCGCATTCCAATCATAATATATAAGCCCCTCGGCATTCACATAGTCTATCAGGGTGTCCATATCCACTCTGGATACCGTATTTGAACTGCCGCCCGGGAATCTGTAATATACACAATTTACACCTGTTACATCATACAATAAATTTCGCAATTCCTCAATATCTTCGGAGAAATCAGCAAGGCTTCCATATATTTTATCGTAATCATGGGTGTACGAATGAAGCCCCAGTGTATGTCCCCTGTCCACTATATCCCGGTAGGCATCATAGTAGCTCTCATCACGCCCCACGACAAAAAATGTCGCCTTAACATCGTATTTATCAAGGATATCCAGAATCTCCCCGGTGTTCCCGGATGGCCCGTCGTCAAATGTCAGATACGCCCTCTTCGTTATCTCCGGCTCCGTATCAGGCTCCGTCCCGTCCTTCTCCGGCTGCATCTCCCCGGTATCATTTGCCCCATCCACCTCCGAGGGTGTGCTCTCATCCGGCCCCAGGGCATTTGCCTGCTGCCTGACCGGCCCTCCGGCAGTATAAAAGCCCCACCTCGACTGGCTGATTATGTAATAACAACAGAAAATTATGGCAAGAAATATGGCAACCGCCAGCATTATATACTGCCATCTGTCAGTTACATCCTGCACATTGTCAGTTTTTTTCAAATGATCCTCGCCGCCTATAGCGTTTTTTCTATTATATTATTTTTTATTTTTAATTATGTGTCTCTTTTTTATACCATGAATATTTCTCGGATATACGGAGAATATAAATAGCAAATATTAAAAAAAGGAGAACATGTACAATGAAAAAATACTTTTTACTTGTGACGTGTATGGCACTCACCATGATCCTCTTCTGTGGTTGTGGCAATTCAAACGGTGCTTCAAGCACTGGCTCATCTTCAGCAGCCAGCACCCAGACAACATCTGAGGCTCAGAATGGTAACAGCTCTGAAGGAAACAGTACCGACTCATCTGACAAAGGCGTTGTAGGCGGAGCAGCCGACGCTGTGGAGGATGTGGCTGACGGTGTGGCCGACGGAGTAAAGGATGTGGCTGACGGTGTGGAGAACACCGTATCAGGTATCTTCGGTTCATTCGATGATGCCCAGGACTGGTTCATGGATCAGCTTCCTGCTGGCGATGGCAGATTTGAAGTTGCCAACAGCGATAAGGATCTCGCAGAATTTTCCGGCGGAAAGACAGGCTACCACATCGAGCTCCACGACAACAACAAAGAGGGCGACACCAAGGTCGGTGACTTCTATATCGACTCCAGCGATGGCAAGGTGTACAAGTCCGACGAGCACAGGAAGACATTTGCAGAGTATGATTTCTCTGATTATAAATAGATGAAATATCCCGCATGAAAAAAAGCGGCACGGAGGTATCTGAAAGCCTCCTTGCCGCTTAATTTTTTATTCTACATATTATGTTATATGTTCTTATTCTGCCACATCCGCCGCATCATCAGCTTTAGGAACAGTCCCTGGTTCATCTTCGCTCTTCTTGTCTGAGCTCAGCATCTCTCCTGTGAGCGGATTGATCTTGACTCCCATCTCCGACGCAATGAGATTGTACATGTCAAACTCTCTGTCTCTGGCAGCCTTCTTTCTGGCCTTTACGCCCCTGGATCTGACCAGCTCCACTATTCCGAATCCGATCATCAGTATGCCGAAGAATATGAAGCCCGCCATATTTTTTGAAAAAAATGCATGAGCCACACTTATTGCGCCTATTCCGATCATCACGATACCCATAACGAAATTGAACATATATGCTTTACCGCCTTTCACCAATCATCTGTTTACAAACGCATCTATGCCCGCCTTCTCGAGCATTCTGTCGTATTGCTCATACATATACTGGACACTGTTCTCAAGAAGATGATAGTGCATTATGTATGGAACAAGCAGCACCATGAATGCAAGTGCAAGTATCAGCAGCGATATGTTGGCCGTCACAACAAATGTTATACATGTTGCAACCGTCAATATGGCAAACAATACCAGCACTATGAGGTGGATCAGTCTCTCATGCATGAAAAATCCTATCTGCGTGAGATGTCTCTCTGCCTCCCGTGCAAAGTCCACATCATCCCTCTTTAAAAGCTCATCAATATATGCTATATACCGGCGTATCCTCTTTGCCATCTGCCGCATCTTCCTTTCCTGATCCCTGCCGAACCGTCAGGCTAGTTCATCACCTTGTTCATAAAGTGCTCCCACTGTGCGATCACCTTATCATAGTAAAAACTCAGAACATAGGATTCCTCATCCACATCTATTATCATCTGATAGCATTTTCTATCAGCATTCTCCGAAGACTTGAGCATCTCCTTTGGCTGGCCTGAGTAAAATACCACCTTGCCCTCAAAGCTCTTCAGCACGTCCTCATAGTCCGCCCTGTCCACAGGCTTATCCGGCACTGACTCCTGAAGGACATCGTTCGCATCGTAATACTTATGTCCCTCGAGCAGAAGCGCCTCGATCTCCGGCTCAGTGAATCTGACCTGCATATCGCTGGCATATCTGTCAGTATAGAGCTCATTTGCAGAGTTGTTCTCCCTGACTACCGCGCCGTCAAATTCAAATTCCAGGATTCCCTGTTTCTCAGAATATATACATCTGATCAGAGTCGCATCCCTGAATGAGAGCGTCTCGATCTCATCTAC
>CAVCCL010000019.1:11365-40070 GCA_963600665.1 Bifidobacterium catenulatum
TTGTACTTCATATCTCTATCTCCAACTAGTCCATTGCCTTCTTGATGGCTGCGAGAAGCTCATCGTATGTCTCAAATGCCTCAAGATCAGGATTGTCCGCCTTTATCTGGTCTGTGCTCTTGAACAGGAAGCCTGCCTTGCTCGCATAGATCATTCCCAGATCGTTGTGGCTGTCACCGCTTGCTATGGTGTCGTAGCCGATCGACTGCAGCGCCTTGACTGTTGTGAGCTTTGACTGTGGACATCTCATCTTAAATCCTGTGATCTCGCCGTCATCTGCAACGATCAGCTCATTGCAAAATATTGTAGGATAACCGAGCTTCTTCATGAGAGGGCCTGCAAACTGTGAAAATGTATCACTTATGATTATCACCTGTCCTATGGATCTCAGTTCATCCAGGAACTCCTTTGCTCCAGGGATAGGATCTATCTTGGCTATAGTCTCCTGGATCTCCTTGAGACCAAGTCCGTGCTCCTTAAGTATTCCAAGTCTCCAGTTCATGAGCTTATCGTAATCCGGCTCATCCCTTGTTGTTCTCTTAAGCTCAGGGATTCCACTTGCCTCCGCAAATGCGATCCATATCTCAGGCACCAGTACACCCTCTAAATCCAGACATGTTATATACATATTATATTATCCTCCGTTCTTATAAATAATGTGCGTCATATTATCCCATTTTTGACCACACAAATGCATTATAACACAGTACCACTCCGACTAACAATCACTACTTTCAGGCATTTGCCCGGACTCCTGCCATCTGCCCAGAGCGTATCTGTAATCCCGGATGATCATATCGAGCTGTGTTCTGTCCGCAACCCTCATGTGGCTGCCCTTAAGGTACACGCCGTCCATGAAACCGGTCCGTATCGTCATTCCACACTCGCCTCTTATCGCAGCCGGCCTCTTCACCACACTTGCACCCGCCGCCTTCTGAAGCTCCTCGTACCTTTCATAATTCTTCTGCCACGCCTTCATATAGGTCTCAACCTTCCTTCCCGGAATATTGACCCTCACTCCACCATAGCGTCCATCCGGCCCCGGGAAGAAATACTCTATCCTGAAGTCATTCTCACTTATTATCAGCGTACCGCCGCTCGCCAGCTCTTCTCTGCATGTTTTTCCCATAACTTATCCTCACACGTTCCTGAGACTCTCAAATGTATTGTAAATGTTCAACAGACCATATCCCCACTCAGGATTCGGATACTGTCTTATCTCCAGAAGTCCACCCGAGGTTCCCGGTCTCACCGCTCCCCTTATGAGATAGCCCCTTATCTGGTTGCCATTTATATTCCTTATCATCTTTCTCCCGTACGACCACTCAAGCATGATGGCACTGCAGCCCGCGGTGTATGCCGCCGCCACAGAGGTTCCGCTTCTTATCACCGTCTCCCCGCCGGCTCCTTCTCCCCTTATGTTCACTCCGGGAGCGAGAAGATCCGGCTTCACCCTGCCGTCCGCCGTATAGCCTCTGCTGTTGTCGATATACAGATTACCATTTGAGTGATCGTATGCGCAAGTGCATATCGCAGTCTCCGCCACCGCCGGGCTGGTTATGGTCACTCCCGGATCACTTGACACAAATCTCGTCCCCGGGGATACAAAGCTGCTTATTGGCAGCCACGCGTTAAAGCTGAGCTCCGTGGTTCCAACACCGTACACCCTTATCCGCCATATACCATTTGCCGGGGTTATAAATCTGAGCATGATGAGTTCCTGCCCTGCAGAATCCTCTATGAGAAAATAGTCGACATATATCATCCCACCGCCAAATATCGGACGGATGATCGAGCTCCTGTCATACCTAGGCGATATCCTCTCTATAAATTCCCCGCCCGGGATCTCTATGGCAACCGAGTAGGTATTGGTGGACTTCCCCCATATCTCAAGGGTGAAGCTGTCATTACCTGTCACATCTATCTCAACGACATCGTATGCCCCAGTGACGATCCCGGAATAATGATGTCCTGCTCTCCCCTCGTTACCACCGGCAGCGGATACCGCAAGTCCCTGAAGGTCTCCTATGTTGTTTATATATTTGTCCAGCGCTCCCGCCCCCGTATGGCTTCCACTGTTGGTCCCAAGCGTCATGAGTATGCTCATAGGCATGCGGAGTTTTTTCTGCTGCTCCAGCAGATAGGCTATCGCTGTCATTATGTCAACCTCACTGTACGCATTTGCATCCGATGGAATCCCATAAAAGCCGCGGAGATTCTCCTTTGCCTGCTTCAGCTTCACCACCACCAGGTCTGCCGACGGAGCCACACTCACAGCCGTTCCCGCGCAGAAGCTTCCATGCCCGGTGGTATCCGTCAATATCCTTTGTCTCTCATCCACAGCAGCCTGTATCTCCTCCGTGCTATACTCCCTGCCGTAGCCGTATGATGCGTTGTCAGCCTCCTCCACAGTCTGATCCCACGCCGCAAGTATCTTTGACCTGCCCCCATCCCGCACAAATGAACTGCCAAATATATCGATCCCCGTATCGACGATGCCAAGCAGTATCCCCTTTCCGGTGAGTCCGAGTATATTTTCCTGCTGGATATTTATGACCCCTATGGCCTCAAGAGCTCCCACATCGTCCATCAAGCCGTACACTTTTGGGAAAAGATTGTACTCAAGTCTCGAAAAGCTCTCCATATACCCGGCCGAAAATGGCTGATATGCCACCGCATATCTGTCGTCGATTATGCTGAGCCCGTATGGCTGATACAGATCCATCAGAGCTTCCCTGTCTCCGTTGTATTCTATTATATATTCCACATAATCCTCTGAGTAAGCAGCATCTGATATCACCGCACATCCCTCCAGGGGCAATCTATATAGTATATGCAGCACCAGGGAAATCTTGACACAAAAATACCGCAGCCCGGAATTTTCTCCGGCTGCGGTATCCCGCCGTCTGTACACTGCCCGTGTCAGACTTTATTCTATTTGATTATTTTGTATCAATATACTTCTGAACCTGCTGCTTCAGAATGTTGAACTGACATGGTCCAGTCTCGAGAACGACTGTGTTGAACTCCTTCACATCAAACTTTGAACCGAGCTGCTCCTCCGCATAGTCCCGGATCTCCTGAAGCTCGTAGAAACCGGTTGAATAACTCTGGTATACGGCAGGATCTCCTATCATGGTCGTATACAGATCATCTGCAGCATCACCGTTGAAGCCCTTTTCATTCAGGTAATCCTTTGTATCCTGAAGTGACCAGCCCTCATAGTTTATTCCTATATCTATTCTTCCGCTTATGAGATAATTGATCTCATCATTTATCCTGTAGAGCTTTGCCACAGCATCCGAATCCGTTGCTCCGTCAAATGTGTAATAGTTTATGGCATCATAGCATGCGTACATTGCCCAGCCCTCCTTGTATCCAAGGAAGCTCAATATGGTACGTACCGGCTCAGGATCTGTTGACATGTAGTATGCGTTCTGCAGCATGTGTCCCGGATATCCCTCGTGGGCAAGTGTGGTCCACATACCATCCGTGTGCTTGCCATTTACCCTGATAAGGTTGTTGTCCTGATCATCGATCGCAGGTGACATATAGTATGCCAGTGTGTTCTCCTGAATATCCTCAAGGCTCTTATCAAGCTTCTTCGCCTGATACTTTATCTCACCAAAGTCAGGATAGTTCTCGGTGGCTGTATTCATGAGTATATCTATTATCTCCGACGGCTCCTTTGAGTCGCTGTCCCCAAAGAGATCATCGTAGTGCTCCACAAAATATTCATATGAATCGTACTGTGTCATAGCTGCGGAATACAGATCCGTCATGAGATCTGACAGGTTGTCATCCAGCATCTGTGCCACTTCCTCAGGTGTCTTATCAGTTCCCGCAGCATCCTTCAGAAGGTATGCGTAATACTCCTTACCTCCCTCATAGCCGCACACACCGCCCTGGTTCTTACCGGTTCCCTTGAGCGATGACAGTACATCTATGACATCCTCGTATGCAGGTATAAGACTTTCCGCAACGGCCTTCTTATTCTGCTCCTCAAAATCTGCTATCTCGTCCGCTGTCAGGAAATCCAGTGCCTCGATGTTATCGTTGAACACCTGTATCATGAAATGATTGTCCTTGTCCTTGATGAAGTCCTCGCACTGCTCGATGACCTTATCGCACACGGCATCACTCATAAAATATCCCTTCTCTGACTTTGTCTTTTCAAACTCGAGATAGTCATCAAAGTAATCCTTTACCATTCCAAGCACCTGGAGATATCTCTCCACATCACCCTTGTCGTCAAAGCGGTAATCTGTGAAATATGTGGATATGTTCGACTGCAGTCCCTTCATAGGTGAAAACGGTTCGCTGAGGTATATGTTCAGATAACCCTCTGACTCCGTCTCCATATACTCGTTAAGTATATCGTATGTGAGCTGCTGGCTCTCCGTGAGATCGTCCCTGTCAAATGACTTGAGCTTGTCAAAGGTCTCATCAAACTCAGCCTTACGTTTTTTGATTCCCTCATCGCTCATATCCGAATCGCCCAGAGATACCTCCGGCTCAGGAATACCAAGGGCATCCCCATCCTTTATCTCATAATTGTACGAGAGCGTGTCAGATGTCACACTGTCCACATACTCATCGTGCAGATATTCCTCAAACTCCTTCTGCACCTTTGTGTAGTTGTCCGCATTATCCTTTATTGTTCCTGTGATAGTCTTCTCATCAAACATATGAGAAGTACATGCAGTCATCGACATGGCCATGGCTCCGACAACAGCAGCCACAACAAATCTTCTCATATTCTTTTTGAATCTGGTCATACATCTACTCCTTACTTAATATATTGTCCCTTCACATAACCTATCTACACATTGTATGCCATAAACCATACTATTGTCCATTTATTTTATGTTAAGTTTACAATATGCCAAGTCCGTCCAGAACGACCTTTACTCCTATGAGTATAAGTATGATACCTCCGGCAAGCTCAGCCTTTGACTTGTACTTTGTTCCAAATATACTTCCGATCTTCACTCCGACCGCTGAACATATGAATGTGATACATCCAATGAACAGCACCGCAAGTATGATATACAGAGTGGACAGCTTGAGGAATGCAAATGACACTCCGACAGCCAACGCGTCTATGCTGGTTGCAACCGCAAGAAGGAACATGACCTTAAAGCTCATATCCGCATCTACTTCCTCTTCCTCGCCAAACGACTCCTTGATCATGCTTCCGCCGATGAACAGGAGGAGCACAAATGCGATCCAGTGTGACCATTTGCTTACCAGATCTGCAAAAAAGCTTCCGAGGACATATCCTACCGTCGGCATAAGTGCCTGAAATCCTCCAAACCACGCTCCTGCGATAAGCATGTGCTTCACTTTGATGTTGCGCAGGGACAAACCCTTACAGATAGACACGGCAAATGCATCCATTGAAAGACCAACTGCCAACAGGAATAACTCTGCAATACTCATAATTTTTCTCCTTGATATAGATTTGACGGATGCAGTCACAGACACATATAAAAAGAGACCTCCCGGGCAGCTAAAAAGCTGTCCAGAAAGTCTCATCATCTACAGTAATACCAGATTCACGCCATCATCGACCGATGGCTGCCAATCATTATGTTGATATCACAACGCATGCTCTGCGCTGACTACTCCCTTAATGAACGGTGACATTCTATCATATTGATAAAATATTATCAAGTATATTTTTCCTGTTACTGCATTATTTTCATTATGCACATATTTAGTTCCGGTCTTCGATCTGAGTTGCGCTTACCTCCTCAAGTGCCGGTGTTCCGCGCAGCTCTATGATAGGGCTTCCCTTTCCCTTTATATAATCACCTGTGATGGTCACTCTTCCTATGGTGTCATCCCTCGGTATCTGGTACATGATATCGAGCATGAACTTCTCTATGATGGCACGCAGAGCTCTGGCTCCTGTCTTCCTCTTGATCGCCTCCTCAGCTATCGCCTCGTATGCTGAATCGTCAAATCTCAGATCTACCTCATCCAGGGCAAGAAGTTTCTTGTACTGCTTCAGTATCGCATTCTTTGGCTCCTTGAGTATGCTCACATACATATCCTTGTCCAATGCATCCAGTGTGAAGAGCACCGGAAGTCTTCCAAGGAACTCAGGAATCATACCAAACTCACGGAGATCCTCAGTTGTAACCTGTCTGAGCAGGTTCGGGTCATCGTCATATTTGTCCTTGAGCTCAGCCTTAAAGCCCATGGACGCCTGATTGCTTATTCTCTGCTTTATGATCTCCTCTATATCAGGGAATGCTCCACCGCATATAAAAAGGATGTTCCTTGTGTTGATCGTAGTCATAGGAACCATGGCATTCTTGCTTCCTGATCCAACAGGCACCTCGACATCAGCGCCCTCGAGGAGCTTCAGAAGTCCCTGCTGTACGGATTCACCGCTCACATCCCTGCTGTTGCTGTTCTGCTTCTTGGCGATCTTGTCTATCTCATCTATAAACACGATTCCTCTCTCTGCCTTCTCCACGTCGTTGTCGGCGGCGGCGAGAAGCTTTGACAGAACGCTCTCAACATCATCGCCTATATAACCGGCCTCAGTGAGTGTTGTGGCGTCAGTTATTGCGAGAGGTACCTTGAGAAGTCTTGCTATGGTCTTGACTATATACGTCTTACCACAGCCGGTAGGTCCAACCATCAGCATGTTGGACTTCTCTATCTCTATGTCATCCATGGTGTCTGTGAGTACCCTCTTGTAATGATTGTATACAGCCACGGATATGACCTTCTTGGCATATTCCTGTCCTACCACATACTCGTCCAGCATGGCCTTGATCTTGTGTGGAGCCGGAATGGTCTTAAGCGTGAGCTCTTCCTCCTGCTTCTTCTCCTTCGGAGCCTTCTTCTTGACCTTCTGTGACTTCGGAACGTCATTCTGCGCCTTGAACTTGGACATGTCTATATTGCCAAATGGCATATTTGTCAGGTCTATGAACTGCATATTGCCAAGCCCCGGCATGTTGCCAAAACCGGAATTGTTAAAGCTGTCAAATGATCTCTGCATGCAGTCCGCACATATATTTATATCTCCAGGCATATGTATCAGCTTGCCGGCCACGCTCTCCGGTCTCCTGCACAGGTAGCAGTATTTCTCATAGTCGTCATCGTTGTCCTTATCATCCGATGCATGTCCATCGGTATCCACCGTGTCCGGTGTCTTCTTATCTATATCATCATAATTCTCTGCCATATCTCATTTTCCTTTCCTGATTATACATATAGTCTCAGTCAGAAATATAATAACACACATATACCACATTTACCAACACCTGCAAATATGAAATTACTGTAAATTAGCCGGAGTCATATGGTGTCTTCCCCACCTCTGTCCTTAATTTTATTAAGTCATTCTTCTGTTTTTTATGTCATTTTACCGCTGGCATCTTTCGAATCGTTTTAAAATTTCAGCATTTGCGAAGTGCTATGGAATTGGATTTTTCGCTATGCTATAATCATAAAAAATAAATCCAACGGGTAAAAGGAGGACTGTAATATGAAGAAACTTGAAATCGTAGTTCGTTCAGAAAAGCTTGATGATGTCAAGTCAATACTTGATGAGTGTGAGTCAACAGGTGCCATGGTATCAAACATCATGGGTTACGGTAATCAGAAGGGATATAAGACAACTTACAGAGGCAGCGAATATGTTGTAAACCTTATTCCAAAGGTTAAGATCGAGACAATAGCAGCAGACGATGTTGCGGACAAGATCATTTTCAAGGTTTGCGAGAGAATCTCCACAGGTAAGATCGGTGATGGTAAGATCTTCGTATATGATGTGGCAGATGTTGTACGTATCCGTACAGGTGAGCGTGGAGAGACAGCGCTCTAATAAACACAGGTATCCAGTATCATTCCTTTTTCTAAATTGGCAGGCAGCGGCATTTGTCCACTGCCTGTTTTTTTATCGTTCAGCTCTGTCTCCCAGTATCTTCAGCAGGCTCCCCGGGGTCATCCCGGTATACCACTTAAACTCTCTCTGGAAATGCGCCTGGTCAGAATATCCCATGTCATCCATATAATCCGTGACATGCCCGCCCGGGTGCTCCAGCATTTTTCTCACGGTCTCCCTGATCCTCACGATACGGGCGAACCTCTTCGGACCTACGCCAAGCTCCTCCACAAATCTGCGGTGTACATGTCTGACCGTACATCCCATCCGTTCCGCAAGCTCTGATATGCTTATCTTGCCATTTGACAAATATATATCATCCGCATATCTGGTGATTCCTTCGTCAGCCCTGCATCCGGTCTCCCACAACTGCCCACAATGTTCTATATGATCTGCAATCACATCTATTGTATTCTCTATCGGATCCGCTGCATTGCCTGCTGTAAATACCCGGTCAGCAGTCAGAATTTTCTCAAGCGTATGCATATCGCAGTGATCCAAAGCGTCCCTGTTAAATCCGATATCCGTTTCCACAGATATGAAGCTGCAACTCTCCTCAATATAAACAGCGCCGTCCAGCTCTCCAGGGTACACTGCTCGTATATGTCCATCCATACATATAATACATACACCCATATTTTCCTGTGGTACGATCCTAAGTCCCTCCATGCTGTATCCCGTTCTCACATATACAGACATGTCATTCTTTTCTATCATATGAGTATGTACTTCACTGCAAAAATTAACATTCAATAAAATCTGACTATCCATACGCCATCCCCGCATAACTTTATTTATCTTTACCATTTCTTTGCTTTATTATATTAAGCCCACACAAAATATAATAAGGTTTATCGTTCCATGTCCGATTTTTTCAATATTTTACCATATCTCAATACTATACTCAACCCAAGTTAGTAATTGAGGTGTGGCACTGAGATACTTATTATCAGTCATATCTCAGTGACGTACGATCAGATATAATGTGCACAAAGATGTGTTTTGTCAGGAGCAGACCTGGCGGGACGCATCTTTTTTTATTATCTGATCACTTCCACAACTACAATGTATTAAAAGGAGGAATGATTATGGAAGACGTAAGCACAATCGTATTTGGAGTATGGTTCCTTGTCGGAGCCGCACTGGTATTCTGGATGCAGGCCGGATTTGCAATGGTTGAGGCCGGGTTCACAAGAGCCAAGAATGCCGGAAACATTATAATGAAGAATCTCATGGATTTCTGTCTCGGTACAGTTTCATTCATGATCCTCGGTTCATCACTTCTGCTCGGCAGCAGTGACTGGGCACTCGGAGGTTTCATCGGAAAGCCTTCACTCGCCCTCTTCCTTGACTACAAAAACTATGACTGGTCAAACTTCGTATTCAACCTTGTGTTCTGTGCAACAGCAGCTACCATCGTATCCGGAGCCATGGCAGAGAGAACAAAGTTCTCAGCTTATTGTGTATACTCAGCTATCATCTCACTGCTGATCTACCCTATCGAGGCTCACTGGATCTGGAATGAAGGCGGCTGGCTTGTAAAGCTTGGCTTCCACGATTTCGCCGGTTCATGTGCCATCCACATGGTTGGTGGTATCTCAGCCCTGATCGGCGCAGCAATACTTGGACCTCGTATCGGAAAGTTCAAGAAGGACGAAAGCGGCAAGGTAGTAAAGGTTCACACCTTCCCTGGCCACAACCTTCCACTGGGCGCCCTGGGTGTATTCATCCTGTGGTTCGGCTGGTACGGATTCAACGGTGCAGCCGCAACATCTGTTGGACAGTTAGGTTCTATCTTCCTTACAACTACCATCGCTCCTGCACTTGCAACAGTAACATGTATGATCTTCACTTGGCTCAAGTATGGCAAGCCTGATGTGTCAATGTGTCTGAACGCTTCACTTGCAGGACTTGTTGCCATCACTGCTCCTTGTGATACAGTTGATGGTTTCGGTGCAGCGATCATAGGTATCGTAGCCGGACTCCTCGTAGTATTCGGTGTATGGCTCTGTGACCACGCATTACATGTTGACGATCCTGTTGGTGCCGTAGCAGTTCATTGTGTAAATGGTATCTGGGGAACAATCGCAGTTGGACTTTTCTCAACAACTTCCGTTCCAGGCAACGACTCATTCACAGGTCTGTTCTATGGCGGCGGAGTACATCTCCTTCTCGTACAGTTACTTGGATTTGTTGCAGTTGCAGCATGGACAGCAGTTACTATCACCATCGTATTCCTGATCATCAAGAAGACTATGGGTCTCAGGGTATCTGAGGAGGAAGAGATCAAGGGTCTTGATCCTACAGAGCACGGTCTTCCTACAGCATACGCAGATTTCCTGACAACAAAGTAATTCATAATATACAGTATTATCTGCAAGCAAAAAGCCTGTGGTATGAATCAAAGTTCATATCACAGGCTTTTTAATATATTCACATACACGACATTCTCTAATTACGATTCATGCTCTGCCGGGCTGTATGCCCTTTTCCTTACATGCTCTTCCTCATATAGTCCTTCAATATATCACTGTACTCTTCCTGGTGCTTAAACATATATACGCAATGGCCATAACCCTTTCTGACCGTTATCGTCGCCTCAGGATAATATTTCTGTATCAGCTTGCGGCACACAATGTGTGAATCCCTGCTGCCAAATTCAAAAAATAGTCTCCTCTGCACATCTGCCGGAAGCATGCTCTGCTCGTATTTGAAGCTGTTGCAGGTATGCACCATACATGCAAGCGCCTTCTTGTCTGTCCTGCCCATGGAACCGGAAAGCTTCTTCATCACGTCAGAATCAATATCCGCCGCCGAATACATCTTCGACGCAGCCTCCGGGTGCTTCTGCATTCCTCCCATCATCCCGCGGAACATCCATTCAACGCCCTTCATTCTAGTGAGTGCAGCCCCTTCAAGCACTGAACACTTCACCGTGAGCCATGGACTGTCAGCCACAAGATACATGGCCACAACGCAGCCCAGGGACGCGGAAAACATAAGATCCAGTGTCTTTATATCATGATCCGCAAGCCATTTGCCGATCTGTACAGCATCCTGCTCTGCCCCCTCAAAACTTCCCATATCACTTCCATGCCCGGTGAGATCCGGCGCAATTATATGATACTCACTGCGCATTTTCTCTACATATGGAAGCATCATCTCATGGCACATCCACATGCCATGTATAAGCAGTATATGCGGATTCTTTCTGTCTCCATACTCGTGTATTGTCATCTCTTACCCCCTGTAAAAGCATTAGTTAGATTATTCTAACCCATGACATATTATCACAGAAAGGCACTTATATACAACACAATATTGCACAAAGAAAAAAGATCCCAGTCGTTACGACCGGGATCCGTCTCAAAACAAACATCTATAGATTAAAGACTGTAAGAACCTGATTCTCCATCAGCTGTATAATATACCATGCCTGTTTCTGGCTGGTAGTATACGTTCAATTCCTTAACTGTCTTATTGCCAATAGCTTCCTTTACCTTAGCAACGATTGCTGCCATCTCGATCTGACCGCCAGCGAACTCAACAAATACCTTCTCTGTTGTCTTAGCTGGAGCTGCCTTCTTTGCTGGAGCCTTCTTTGCTGGTGCTGCTGCCTTTGTCTCTTCCTTCTTAGCTGGAGCTGCCTTCTTTGCAGGTGCTGCCTTTACTTCTGTAGCTGCTGCCTTTGGCTCCTCCTTCTTAGCTGGAGCTGCCTTCTTTGCAGGTGCTGCCTTTACTTCTGTAGCTGCTGTCTTCTTTGCAGCTTCCTCTTTCTTAACTGCCTCAACCTT
Organism: Bifidobacterium catenulatum; assembly: GCA_963600665.1. Taxonomy (GTDB): domain Bacteria; phylum Bacillota; class Clostridia; order Lachnospirales; family Lachnospiraceae; genus Coprococcus. The sequence continues at coordinate 23,069 of CAVCCL010000019.1, forward strand.
AGCAAGTGCTGCTGCAGGTGTTGCCTTTGTTACCTTCTTTGTCTCATCTGCTTTCTTTGCTGTAGCCATGATTATTTTCCTCCCAAATAAAAAGTATCTATATAATCTTATGTATTTATTTTCAAGCTAGGTTGATATTACCCCATTTTTTATGTTTTTTCAATATAACCAAATTCTTTTCTCCCTTTTGTATCGTTTTGGGAATTGATTTACAACAAATGGCAACACTTTACACAAAAATGCGGTCACAGATTGTTGTAAATCCGTGACCGCTTTTGTCATTTTGTACAAATACACACACTAATTCGTGAGAATATTAACCACTTCACTCAATTTCATACCGTTAGATGCCTTCAAAAGCACTATATCCTCAGGCTTCATGAGCGCCATGAGGTATATTGCGATCTCCTCCGTGTCAGTAAATGACACAGTCTTGGCATACTTCGTGTCACAGGCATCAAGAGCTTCCTTGATCTTCTGGGCATGCTCTCCGATGACTATAACCTCATCTATCTTCTTATCTCTGAGATACTCTCCGACCTCGTAATGATACTCATCGCTCTTCTCGCCGAGCTCAAGCATATCACCGAGCACGATATACTTCTTGCCCTCGCACTTCATGTCACAGAGGACATCTGTGCTGGCCTTCATGGAATCAGGACTTGCATTGTATGTATCATCTATGATCGTGTATTTGCCAGGAAGCTTGATGACCTTCTGTCTGAGGCCTCTGAAATTCTCAAATGCCTTCGACGACTTCTCATATGGAACTCCAAGCTGATGCGACACAGCCATGGCCACCAGTGAATTGCGCACGTTGTGCAGTCCCATCACTCCTACCTTGACAGTTACAACGTCATCGCCATGTACCATATCGTATACAGAATAGCCATCCTCCATGCGGATGTTAGTCGCTCTGAAGTCCATATCCTCGCCGCAGCCATATGTGTATACCTTACATGGTATCTCATCCTTGACCGCATACAGCATAGGATCATCACCGTTGATATACAGCGTTCCGTTCTCGCCCATGCCCTTGATGATGCTGAGCTTCTCCTTGCGGGTGTTCTCCAGTGAACCCATATATTCTATATGTGCAACGCCTATGGTCGTTATAACGCATATATCCGGCTGAGCTATATCAGTGAGGATATCCATCTCACCCGGCTCACCGATTCCAAGCTCAAGAACAGCAGCATCGTACTCGTCTGTCATCCTTGACACCGTGATAGGCTCGCCGTACACGGAATTATAATTGCCCTCTGTGTGGAAACACTTCATTCCGGCGCTGACAGCCGCTGTGATCATCTCTCTTGTCGTGGTCTTGCCCACACTTCCTGTAACCGCCACAACAGGCATATCGTATCTGTTCCTTATATACTTTCCAATGGCCTGCAATGCCTTAACAGTATCATCCACCCTGATATACGCCTTGTCCGACACCACAACATTGTCATGCTCCGATGTGAGTGTGGCTGCTGCAGTCTGAAGTGCTGATTCTATAAATCTGTGTCCGTCAGTCCTGGTTCCTATGATCGGCACGAACAGATCGCCCTCCTTGGCCTCCTTAGAATTTATACAGATGTCAGTGAGAACAGTGTTCTCATCTCCGCAGAGGAGTACGCCTCCTGTAGCTTCCAGAATATTTTTTACTGTTATATCTACCATCACTATCCCCTTTTTTCATATTGATAAAATATATACAACCGAGGCTTTACAGCCGCTCCGGCTTCATCAGGTGTCCATTATAGCACTGTATTATGCTTTTGTATATTTAAATCTCTTTACTTTTATAATCCCAGAACTGTTCAAGGATCCCGTCCACATTTTGCATGTTACATATCACGCTGTCATTCCATTCCACCGGGAACAGCTCCGTGTAACGCCTGGTGGCAAATCTCTCGTCTATCAGAAGTATTATCCCCTGATCGGTCTCCGTCCTTATGACTCTTCCGGCAGCCTGAAATACCTTGTTTATTCCCGGGTACTGATACGCATATCTGAATCCATCCCTGTCGGATGCAGTCTCTTTTTCGTCCGCCGCGGTTCTGCTGTCGAAGTAATCCATCATCAGCTTTCTCTCCGTGCACACCTGCGGAAGACCGGGGCCGACTATTATCGCTCCTATCAGCCTGTCACCAGTCAGATCTATCCCCTCGGAGAATATTCCGCCCATGATACACAGTGCCAGCACATTGTCCTTCTCCTCAAATGCCCTCAGGAAGCTCTCTCTGTCGCTCTCCGTCATGTACTGTTCCTGGGCTATTACATCCACCCCAAGAGACTGTGGAAGCTCCTCAGTGAGCACATGCACCATCTCCAGCATGGCATACGATGGGAAGAATACCATATAGTTGCCCGGTCTCGCACTTACCACGCGCTCTATATAGCTGTAAATATTCCGGTACATCGCCTCATTACGGTTCGTGTATCTGGTCGTGACATCATTTGCTATCATTATCTTCCTGTTCTCCGCAGGAAATGGAGATGGGATGTATATCGCCCTGTCCTCCGGGCAGTCAGACAGCATCTCCATATAATATCTGACGGGGAGTATCGTAGCCGAAAAAAACACTGTGGCAAGTCCTTTGTCCAGACAGTTTCTTATGTTAACTGCAGGCTTGACGCAGTACAGTCTCACCACAAATCTTCCGTCATCCCTTATCTCATCATACACGACATAATTCTCATCCATCATCTCCGCAATGTTCAGGAATGAGGTGAGATTAAAATAAAAGTTCAGGACTTCCTTTCTCTCCGGGATCTGCCTGTGTTCCTCCAGAAAGAGCTGTATTGCTTCATGGAGGCTGAGCAGCTTCAGGTGAAGAGGTGCTATGCTCGAGAGCACCCTGTATCCCTCCTCAGGAACCTCCTTCTTCATCGCAAGCAGCTCTCTGTTGCAGCTTCCTATGTGTCTTGCAAGCCGGCCGCCATACTGGGCTGTGAGCTTCTTGAGCTCCAGAAAGTCCTCCTTCACGATCTCCGCACTGTACATGGACGAAGCCCTGTCCACAAGATTGTGCGCCTCATCCACAAGGAATACATAATCTCCCGGCTTACCGCCCTCTGCCGCAAAGAACCTCTTGAGGCTCGCCCTCGGATCAAACACATAGTTATAGTCACATATCACCATGTCGGCAAACAGACTCACATCAAGGCTCAACTCAAACGGACACACCCTGTGAACCTGTGCGTACCGTATTACCACATCCCTGTCGACCACCGTCTCATGTAATACCACGTCGTACAGTGCATCATTTACCCTGTCAAAATGCCCCTCGGCATACGGACACACCGCAGGATTACAATCCACCTGCTCCTGACAGCATATCTTCTCTTTTGCCGTGAGTATTACAGTCTTAAGCTTGAGACCTCTGTCCTCCAGCAGCTCCACCGCATTTCTCGCCACAGTGTGTGCTATGGTCTTGGCTGTCAGATAGAATATTTTCGACACATGCCCCTGAACCATTGATTTGATGGACGGGTACACCGCCGCCATGGTCTTGCCGATTCCCGTTGGCGCCTGGACATACAGATGCTTTTCCTGCTCAATAGCCCTGTATACATAGAGAGCCATCTCCTTCTGACCCTTCCTGTACTCAAATGGGAACTCCATGTCCGAGATGGACTGGTTTCTCATGAGCTGATGCTTCTCCACCAGATCCAGCCATTTGCAAAGCTCTGACATCATCGAGCTGAACCATCTCTCCAGATAGCCAAATGAATACCTCCGCCTGAAGAACTTCTCCTTCTCGCTGTCGAGGTTTACATAACTTATCCTTATATCTATCCAGCTATAGTTATTCTCTTTTGAATATATATACGCATAGCACATGGCCTGGGCCACGTGGACGCGCTGCGGACTCTCCATGTCATCGAGATTCCTGTATATGCCCTTTATCTCATCTATCAGCACATCGCTGTCATGGAAGTCCACAACATACCCCTCTGCCATGTCAAAACCGTCGTCAATATCCCCGGGCTCTCCCTGTTCGTCCCCGCATCTGTCTATGATTCCATCAGCCCGGCCCTCCACAGTTATCAGATGTCCGCCAAGCTCCTCTGTATACCGGAGAGGCACCTCTGAATTATAATGAGACCCTGCCCTTTTCTGAAGCTTCCTGTGAATCCTGCTACCCGCATTCATCGCTTCTCTGGACAGAGTCCCACTACTGCTATCACTTATATCGCCACTGCGGAAGATGAATTCCACCAGGCTCCTAACTGATATTTTTATATTCATTATCTCTTATATACTATCTTCTCTGCGAGATCGTCCGCAGTCTGTCTGTCTATGAGTATCTCAACCAGCTTCAGCGCAAATTCAATAGCTGTGCCCACTCCTCTGCTGGTGATCACATTTCCGTCCACCACTACCGGCTCCGTGCTGTGGCTCTTCGCCATGAGCTGATCCTCACATCCCGGATAACATGTTGCATTCTTGTCAGCAAGCACGCCAAATGCGCCAAGTGCTGTAGGTCCCGCACAGATAGCAGCCACATAACCGCCTCTGTCATTCTGCGCCTTGACCATGGCCTGAACCTTTTGATTTGCCTTGAGGTTCGGAACCCCAGGAATACCTCCCGGAAGGACTACAAGATCGCACTGGTCATTGATCTCTGATATCTTCTCATCCATCGTGACCTCCATGCCGCGCGCTCCTGTCACTGTGTCCTGATCGTCAGCCGACACCATCAGGCACTCAACTCCGGCTCTCCTTAAGAGATCCACCACCGTGAGAGCCTCTACCTCTTCATAACCTGTTGCAAATAAAACTCTTGCCTTCATCGCTTTTCCTCCTTATTCGCACTCTCTACAAAACTGTCTATATCTCTTCTGTCCATGCCGCTCAGGGCGCTGTTCTGATAGATCCCGTCCTCAGTCACATCTCTGCCAAACCACGCCGGCGGCACAAATGTATTTGCAAATCTCTCCTCCGGGAATTCAACCTCGGCATAGGTGAGTCCGCCAAATATCCCGTCGAACACATCCAGCTCGATCTTCAGCTCCCTGTCCACTTCACTGTCACCACAGGTTCCGTCTGTATCGGAAAGCGGTATTATATACCGGTTCTTCTCTATTATATTGCCGTCTGCCTTACATCTGAGATTCCTGTATTCATCCTCGTCCAGATCCATCTCGAATTCCTGCCTGCTGAGCAGTCCCTTGGATTTGACCGTGAGCACACGTCTGTCGTCCGTTCTCCTGATCCTTATGACCGGCTTCACGGACACATACATCTGTTCCATGTGCTTCACCTGATATTTTGTCAGATCGACAGGTATCTCATGTACAAGGTATTTTCTCTCTATCTCCATATATGCCTCCACCTATTCAAACCAAATGACCACCTTATCAGAACACATCTCCCGGCGGTATATCTCCGCTCACATAGCTTCCTATAGCTTTGTTCATAAATACCATCGACACTACAAGTGCAATGATCCACACAACAAACGAGGATAACAGATATCCAAGAGCAGTGTTGACCGACATTATGAACACCGACAGAGTCTGTGCATAGACACATATCGTAAATACCTTGCCATAGGACAGTCCCGTGTTGAGATTCTTTGCAAGTCCATTGCCCGCTATACTGAATATCAGTGCAAGGAGAAGCTGTCTGCCCGCCGATGCCACCATCACCGCAATAAACATGATAACCATGTACATATAAAATACCGGTGTCAGTGCCGCCAGCTTGCTATTGTTGAAGCCATCCGGCAGGAACATGTATTTGAGCGGTGTCACCATGTACTCATAGCCCTTGCCATCGGATACCATTCCCATGACTATATTCTCGCTTCCGATGGCGATGTACACTCCATCCGTTTCCATGGAGTCAAGATCCACAGACGCATTCTCCGTGTTGATGTACAGAGTAGCATTTCCTATCTCAAGCTGCATATCGTGTTCAATGTCAAGCTTATTGTCATGATATGTGAATGCCGGGATCTTATTTGTTATGAGATTCCTCAGACCTCCGACCTTGCCGACCCAGAATATGGCGTCTATTCCAAACTCTATAAATGCCAGCAAAAAGGATATGATCACCACAAACCACACAAGGCGTCCCGTCTTCAGCTTGACCAGTTGTTTGTAATTCTTCGGACTGCTGACCGCTATCGACAACTGATCGAGCAGCGTCACCTTCTTGTTCTCTTCCTGTTCTTCCATATAAATCTCCAACTCTAATAATTATTGACCGGCAAAATGAACCAGCTATTCCATCGGCTCTATGATCCCAAGCTTCACCATAGCCTTATATATTCCATCATTCTCCGCATCGTCTGTGACCATCATAACCTGTCTTTTGAGCTCCTCCGGCCCCTTCTCCATGATTATGCTGTTCGGACAATATAATAACATAGGTGCGTCATTGTTGCCATCACCAAATGCATATGCATTTTCAAGCGGAATATCAAAATAATCCAGAAGATACTGTATACCTGTCGCCTTACTGAATCCCTTGGGAACTATCTCGCAGAAATTCGCCCCTCTGTCGATATAGTCAAAATGCTGTGATACATACTCGCGGAACTCAGGAACATTTTTATTGTCATCTGCGAACCAGCAGCAGAACTTGTCAAATTCAAAGTCATCCGAATCCACATCCTCTCCCACAAATATTCCATTTGCCCGGAAGTATCTGACCATCTCTGCAAGGAGTTCATTCCCCATGTTCTGACCGTCCACGTACACCTTATCTCGGTGCTCATACATTCCAAACATGTCATATCTGCGGCATGCATAAGCTATATCCCTGCACACATCCCTGCTGACATCATTGTGGAACAGCTCTCTGCCGTCATAGTAAATAGATGTTCCGCAGCCACACACAAAACCGTCAAAACCCGCAGACTTGATCTCATCCGTGACATTGCAGTAAACCCTGCCGGTGTTGATGAACACCAGATGTCCGTTGGCTCTTGCCTGCGCCAGTGCACGCCTTGCGCTGTCCGGGAAGTATCTCCTTCCGTCCTCGGTTATAAGCGTTCCATCTATATCAAAGAACAATATCTTTCTGTCTGTGCTTTTCATATATTATATCCATCCTGTCATATATTTACAGGCACATGTATTATAACTACACGTGCCTGTATCTTCTGTACGCATTATGTTTTCACGCGATGACCTGCGCTGAATTGCGTCATATATCGTCGTGCATGAGCGCGATGACTTACGCGTGCCTCAGCGTGCTGCATTATAACTGCTTCATGAGGTCGATCATCTCAAGAGCGCCCATAGCGCAATCGTAGCCCTTGTTGCCGGCCTTTGTTCCCGCACGCTCGATGGCCTGCTCGATATTCTCTGTTGTGACAACTCCGAACATTACAGGTACACCTGTCTCAAGTGATACAGAAGCAACACCCTTTGAAACCTCGTTGCACACATAGTCATAGTGGCTTGTCGCACCACGGATAACGGCACCAAGACAGATAACAGCGTCATACTTGCCGCTTGCAGCCATCTTCTTTGCGATCACAGGGATCTCAAATGCTCCCGGAACCCATGCAACTGTGATGTCGTCTGCATTTACATCATGACGGAGAAGTGCATCCTCTGCACCGCTTACCAGCTTTGAAACTATGAACTCATTAAATCTCGCTGCCACTATACCTATCTTTGCTCCATTTGCTACTAACTTTCCTTCTACCTTATTCATCTGATTTATCCTCCTTATTATATATCGGAGCTTACCCAGCCCCTCCTTATGAAAAATTAAACTTCGTGTAACATATGACCCATCTTCTCTTTTTTGGTCTTGAGATAAAATGCGTCGAACTTTGTTGGCTCTATCTCTATCGGAACTCTCTCCACGATCTCAAGATTGTAGCCTGCAAGGCCGTATACCTTGAGCGGGTTGTTGGTGAGGAGTCTGATCTGTCTGATTCCGAGATCCACAAGTATCTGTGTTCCTATAGTGTAATCCCTTGCATCATCAGGGAAACCGAGCTTAAGGTTTGCCTCAACGGTATCAAGGCCCTGATCCTGAAGCGCATATGCCTTTATCTTATTGATAAGGCCTATTCCTCTGCCCTCCTGTCTCATGTACAGGAGCACACCTCTGCCTTCCTTCGCAATGGCCTTCATAGCTGCATCAAGCTGCTGTCCGCAGTCACACTTCTGCGAACCGAAGCAGTCGCCTGTAAGACACTCACTGTGCACACGGCAGAGAACAGGCTTGCCATCGGCTATATCACCCATCGTGAGTGCCACGTGATGTTCACCGTTCAGCTTGTTAATGTATCCGCAGATCGTAAACTCACCATACTTCGTTGGAAGCTTTGCCTTGGCAACACACTCAACGAATACTTCATGCTCTTTTCTGTACTGCACAAGCTTCTCTATGGTCGATATCTTAAGGCCGTGAACCTTTGCAAATTCCACAAGGTCATCCTTTCTCGCCATGGTTCCGTCATCCTTCATGATCTCACAGCACAGTCCGCAAGGCTTAAGGCCTGCAACCTTCATAAGATCAACCGTCGCCTCTGTGTGGCCGTTTCTCTCTATGACTCCGCCTGCAACTGCCTGAAGTGGGAACATGTGTCCAGGTCTTCTGAAATCGTCCGGCTTTGCACCCTCCTCAACAAACTTTCTTGCTGTATAGCCTCTCTCTTCGGCTGAGATTCCTGTGGTTGTGTCCACATGATCCACTGATACTGAGAATGCTGTGCAGTGGTTATCTGTATTGGTTATACACATCTGTGGGAGATTCAGCTTATCTGCATATGACGCATCCATAGGCATGCATATGAGGCCTCTCGCCCACTTTGCCATGAAGTTGACATTCTCTGTTGTAGCAAATTCTGCCGCACAGATGACATCTCCCTCATTCTCTCTGTCCTCGTTGTCGAGCATGACAACCGGCTTTCCCGCCGCAAGATCTGCAGCTATCTCCTCTATCGAGTTGAATTCAAAACTCATCACTCTACCTCCTTAAAATATCTGTCTACATAAATCCATTTTCTGCCAGGAACTTCATATCAAGCCCTGATCTATTTGAAGCCTTTCCATTTGAAAGCTTTCCATCCTCATCGTCACCCTTGTATGGCATAAGCAATTTCTCAACATACTTGCCAACAACATCATTTTCAAGGTTGACCACCTTGCCCGGCTTGCCATCCAGCAGCGTCGTCTCCCCCGCAGTGTGCGGAATGATAGACACCTTAAAGCATGTATCGTCGACATACGCGACCGTAAGGCTTATACCGTCTATGGCTATGGAGCCCTTCTCGATGATGTATCTGAGTATCTTCGGAGAACAGTCTATGGTCACCCACACTGCATTGTCCTCCCGCTTGAGCTCCCTGATCGTTCCGGTTCCATCTATATGTCCAGACACTATGTGTCCGCCAAATCTTCCTCCGGCCGCCATGGCACGCTCAAGGTTTACCCTGCTGCCACCGGTAAGCTGTCCGAGTCCGCTTCGCCTGAGCGTCTCCGGCATGACATCCGCAGTGAAGATGTTCCCGGATATGCTTGTCGCAGTTAGGCACACACCATTTACCGCTATACTGTCTCCAACCTGGCTTCCCTGAAGGACTTTGTCAGCTTGCACCATGATACTGCAGGAGCTTACACCTTTATCTATCTTTCTTATAGTTCCTATCTCTTCTACTATTCCTGTGAACATGTATGACCTCTTTTCTATGTCATGTAACAAACCGGCAATGATTTTATTCTGCTCCAGTCCGTTACAGATTCATTCACTTGATCCATTTCCAGAAGTTTTTAAACCCTCTTGTATCTGAGCATCACATCTTCATCAAATCTTCTGACCTCTTCCAGTCTGAACATATGCGCATCCGCCGGCACATCAACACCCGTTCCTGATACAGGACTGTATTTGCCTTCGCCGCCAAATATCTTTGGAGCAATGAACACACACGCCTCATCCACAAGGCCTTCTGATACCATGCTGTAGTTGAGTTCTCCTCCGCCCTCCAGCAGTATTCCGTCTATGCATTTCTCTCCAAGGATCGTCATGAGCTGTCTGAGATCCACATGGCCGTCCACGTCTTCGGTCTCTATGATGCTTACACCTTTATTCTGGAGTCTCTCACACTTTGCTGAGTCTGAAGTTCCCGTTGCCGTCGTGGCAACTATGGTTTCTATCTCCCCGGCAGTCTGTACGATCTGTGAGTCCTCCGGGATTCTGAGACTGCTGTCACATACTATCCTGATCGGATTCCTGACATTATCAGTATCCCTATCTACGTTTTCCTCTATTCTGCAGGTCAGCATCGGGTCATCCGCAAGCACAGTTCCTATACCCGCCATAATACCCTTATGTCTGTTCCTGAGCTCCATGACATACGCCCTTGAAGCCTCCCCGGTTATCCACTTGCTGGCCCCTGTATGGGTCGCTATCCTGCCGTCCATGGTCATGGCATATTTCATGGTCACATACGGCTGTTTATTAACTATATACTTAAAGAAAATCCCGTTTATGGCATCGCACTCGGCCTTGAGGCAGTGTGTGTACACCTCTATCCCTGCATCGCGAAGTCTCTTAAAGCCCTTTCCGGCCACCATCGCATTCGGATCGTCTGAACCACAGTACACCTTTCTGATCTTGTGCTCTATGATCGCATCCACACATGGCGGCTGCTTGCCATAGTGACAGCACGGCTCAAGTGTCACATACATGACCGCCCCCTCAGCATCAGCCTGATTCTCCAGACTGGCAAATGCAGCGCGCTCCGCATGGAGCTCTCCGTATCTCACATGATAGCCCTCTCCTATGATCCTGCCGTCCTTCACTATGACCGCGCCGACAAGAGGATTAGGATTCACAGCACCGGTGCCGCGCTTTGCAAGCTCAATGGCACGTCTCATGTATGACGGATCAAATTCGTCATCTATTTCATATTTTTCCATATGAACACCTTCCTACCTGATACATCTCCAGACAGGTTGTCGGATATTACTTATACATACTCCGATGTACCTGTTCAAAACACAAGAGAAAACCCCGAAGATAACTTCGGGGTTTTCTCTTGTTCCGGCATCTACTTAAAACGCACCATAAAGGGCATCATCAGATACCATGTTCTGAATATATAATACTTCTCTCATCCAGACTATACTGTCGGTTCCGGATTCACACCGGATCATGCCTCATGGCTCACGGACTTAAGGTTTCCCTAACACCGTCGGTGGAGAATTGCACTCACCCCCGAAGATTTATCATCATATGCAGTTGTCTCTTAAAAACGACTATATTGTATTCCATATGTTAACGGAATGCAACTGTTTTTTATGATGTATTTTATCGACATGATCTAAAGCTGTGAATTGAACAGACTCTTTATCTTGTAGATAATATCATCACTGTCCGCGTTGATAGACGCCGCCTCATTTATTCCTGACAGCTTTGCAAGCTCATCTGTATCCGCGTCATCACCGTAGCCTATGGTGTACACAGGTATGTTGGACTGTCTGAGCGCATTTGTTATCTCATCCATGGAATATCCCACATTGGCATATCCATCGCTGAGGAGGAACAGCATACACTTTGCATCCGGGTGCTCTGCCTTTGCATCGGTTATCATCTTCATCGCAACCACAACTGCATCATATGAGGCAGTTCCTCCTGAAGCCATCAGATTGTTGACCGCCCCCTGGAAATACGACCTCTGGTTCAGATCAAACTGGGCGATCGGCACCTCCACTGTGACTGAGCTTGAGTAACTGACCAGTCCCACATAGTTGTTGTCGTTGATATACTGGGCACCATTTGTCAGACTGTTCTTGAGCTGGTTCATTGGATCTCCGTCCATGGAGCCGCTGCAGTCCGCAACAAACACCGCGATGATGTCCTTGCCGTTATCCTTTGTCTTCTTGTATGTCTTGAGTCCCTGTGTGACCTGCGCACCGGAGAATTCCTCTGATGACACATAGTCATCGTTGGCATTGAAGCCCTTCTTCGTCGCTATTGCCTGCATATCATCGCTCTTGCAGTAATCCACCACGAGCTGTATGGCCTCAAGCTCTGATGCAGACTTTCCTGACTTGTTACATATGTATACCGGATTGTCATGTCTCACGCCAAATGCTATAAAGTCATACATTGACACAAGATTGCTGTCATTGATATATGCCTGATACTCTGACAGCATCGCATCGAGGGTTCCATTTGACGCACTGTCTCTCATCTGCTGTGTTGTATATGCAACGTATGGGATATTTGAGTTAAACTTTGTAAAGTTATCCTCGCCGTCCTGAAGAAGAGTGAGCAGAAGGTTAAGTCCTGTGGCACTTGTCTGTGGGTTCGTGTATCCCATGGTGATCTTGTTGTCCTGAACCGCCTTTATGGCGTCAGCGGCTGTGCTATAGCCGCTGTCCTTCTTCACAAGGATTCCCGCTGTATTTCCCACCAGTCTGTCCGCGTAGAGCTCCAGGCTGCCGTTGTTCGACATCGCATACTCTCCGAACAGAGTGTTGCTTGGGGTGTACAGATCCGGGAGATATTTGCCGGATATGATATAGTCAGCGGCTGTACCGGATGGCACTGATCTCACGCTCATCGATACCGACTTGCCGTCCGCTGTCTTCACGCCGGCGCCGTTGAAGGAATCTGCAACATCTATAAGCCATGAGTCGTTGTCCTTTCCCGCCTTCTCACCTGATGTAAATATCTCTATATCTATGTCTCCATTGCCCTCAACTGCCAATGGATATTTGTCTATCTCAGGAAGCTCCGCATACAGATCCGGGGTATCCAGAGTGACAGTACCCTTTACAGGTGTCGCTTCACTCACATCGAGATCCGCATATAACTCGTCAAGAGTCATATCCGATCTTGATGATCCTCCATTTTCACCGCCTGTCATGTTGATAACCTTCCTGCCGACTATTCCGATAATAACCGCTATCATCGCAATTATCACCAGCACACCGACTACCACTATCCCTTTTGTCCTCTTATCCATTTCTTCCTCCTTTTTACATTCCCTGACTGCGGACATCCTGTCTCATGCTATTCATGCACTCTATGACATCATCCACATATTTCATATCCAGTGAACTCAGGTTGGTGTCAATATCAACCATCTTCTCCACCAGAATATTGAACTTTCTCACCAGCTCGTCTCCCTGTCTGCACAGATTGTCAAGGTATACCGGCTGGGGTCTCGTGTAGTAATCATACGTCTGTATAAAGCCTATGGCGCTGTCCATATTACTCTGCGCCTGCTGCTTTATATCCTCGTACAGATTGCGGACGCCGCTGCCCTCCTCCACATTCTCCTGGAAGTATTCCTCCCTGGACATTATGCTCTCATACTGTCTGTTGAGTCTCTCTATCTGTGCATCGAACAAATGCCCCCTCGCACTGTCCTTGAGCTTCTCAGTAGAACGCCGTCCTTTGAGTATATGTATATTCGCCGCTATGGTGAACGTCAGCCACACTATACTGATCACAACGCCTATGGCTATCCCCGCCATACTGTCGGCCAGTGCAAACACCACTATCGCCAGTATGAACATTATCAGTCCTATGATATTGACCGCTATCAATCCCATCGTTTTTCCCCCTAAAGCTAATATATGTCAGACCGCATCCGCGGGCTCTTTATCCCTCTGCAAAACCTGAAGTCTGCGGCTGGCGGCATCAGTCACCGTAAGACCTGAGAAGTCTGCAAATTCCTTCTTCTCGTTTCTTATGAGCAGGACCGCAAACTCCCTGTCAGTCTCCTCCACGCAGGACAGCAGTTCATGATAATCCACCGGCGCATCCTCATATATGCGAAGTGCAGCCGCCTCCGGCACAACGACAAACGTCATGGACGCGTGAGTCTTATCTGCTATGTATATCTCCGCCTTATCCGCAAATTTTGCAAATTCCTCCGCCTGAGTCTGAAAGCCTCCACTCTGGAGCTCCGCCAATATCCTGTCTCTGTCCTCCATGAGGCTGTCGAGATACAGATAGCCCTTCAGCAGCAGGAGTCCCATAAGTCCATCTGACATATTAAAATCAAGTATACAGCCATGTCCCTCGTCACTGTCCGTCAGTACATGACACACGCACTCCGCTATATCCTCATCACTGAGTCCACTGTATTTATACGCCTGCTCAATCCCATCATTTGTTATGAGCACGGTCTCTACATTTCCCCTTACAGACTTTTTCCTCCTGATGCTCTCAACAGGACGCGCAGCTATCTTGAACGCCTTCAGCGCATTTACAGCATCATCTATGCTCTTCTTACCTGATATAGAAGTCTCAAACCGTCCCTGATCCGTAACTGCCGCCGGAACATTCCTGTATATCCTCTGTACAGAGATCTTATTTCTCCTCATTATCGCGCTTAAAATGTCAATATCCGACTTCTGACCGGCGAGATATCTCTGAAGCTCCGCTCTGAGCTTTCCCCTGAAATCAAGCTCGTACTCCGTGTTGGTTATATCCGTTCCTGAATACCACCGTTTCTCCAGATATTTGTAATTATCCGGATCCCTCAGTCTGTCCAGCGCACTGTTCTTCAGACTGTTCACACCTTCCTCATCGGTCTCCAGCTCATCGGCAAGTTCCGGCACACTGCATCTGTCATGCCTGTAGCCGTAGAGCTTATCTATCACTATCTTCTCCCTGTAATTCAGCTTGTCTATGAGCTCATCGAACATCCGCCTGCACATACCATCCTGTGAATATGACAGCGTATCCGCCTGCACCCCAAACACAGAACTGTACAACGCTTCATACGGGCTGATAACATCCAGCATATATTTATTATTTTCTTTTCTTAGAACATACGCCCTGTGCAATATCCCACACCTCATTCTATATAAGTTCTTCACCCAATATGCAAATTGGCATATACATCTGATATGCCCATCATCATTTTTTCTTATATCTGAACTTAATTATTTTCATTATACATGTTTTGCCGCAAATTAAAAACATGAAAGTGACCAGATAAGGTATTTTATTATTTTATTATTTTATTAAGTGTTTATACACCTGACTGTCCACCTGTGGTATAATGAATCGACATCAAACTGGGAGGATATCTATGATCAGATTTTTGCCGGATGAATACTATTCATCCACATACAAGATAGATTTCAGGAAATACTACGACATGGGATACAGAGGCATCCTGTTCGACATCGACAACACTCTGGTAAGACACAATGAGCCAGCCACCTCGCGGGCGATACAGCTCATGGAGCAGCTCAAGGCCATAGGCTTTAAGGTGTGCCTGGTATCCAACAACAAGGAGCCAAGGGTTGCCGCTTTCAACAAAAAGATGAAGGTGAATTACATATTCAAGGCCGGTAAGCCATCGAAAAAGGGCTACATCCGGGCCATGAACGAGATAGGCTGCAACATAGACAACACGATCGCCGTGGGCGACCAGATCTATACTGACATCATCGGAAGTGCCAGCCTTGGCATACACACAATACTTGTCAAGCCTATCGATACGAGCCACGAAGAAATCCAGATCACGCTGAAGAGAATAATAGAGAAACCATTTATATTCTATTTCAGGAAAAATCATGGAATGGTAAGATAATTCCCGTTTTCTGCTATTCATATATTCATAGCGCAATACAAAAGGCTGTATTCACATATCTGCATTTATGATATGTGAATACAGCCTTTTGTGGTATACTGCGACAATATCTCAACCAGATTTCTCTGGTCACCTTGTTACATCCCTGCGTGATCCAGGGTACTTCTATTAGTCATTGTACACTTTCTTGAACTCGGTATATCCCTCTGACTCCAACATATTTATCTGCTGCTTCATGTTCTTTCTCATCATCTGGATGGTTACTGTCTTGCCTGCCTGGCGAAGCTCCTTTGCCTCCTTGAAGATCTCAAGCTTCTTGTCAAGTGTCACATCCTTGTGAATGAGGATAGCCACATTGTCAGAATCTATCTTGTATCCATTCTCCAGCTTGTCCTTGAGGATGGTGATTATTCTCTCAAATCCGATTGAAAATCCTGTTGCAGGAACGTCCTGTCCACAGAAGTTTCCAACCATCTTGTCATATCTTCCGCCGCCTGCGATGGAGAAATTGTAGTCATCTATTGTAACCTCAAATATAGGTCCTGTGTAATATCCCATACCTCTCACAAGAGTAGGGTCAAATACGATCTTTACGCCATCTGCAACCATGGTCTTTGCACTTGATATGATCTCGTCCATATTGGTTATCACCTTTGGATCAAGGCACTCAGCGTCTATGTCTTTACAGAACTCAGCACAGCTCATATCTCCAAGGTTCTGGTATATCTCAAGATACTTGTCCACCATCTCTGCGTCGTATCCGTTCTCTGTGAGCTCTGCTCTTATGCCATCCAGACCTATCTTGTCATACTTGTCAAGACTGATGAGTATGGATGCGATATCCTCCTCTGCAAATCCCGCATTCTTCGCAGCACCGCGGAGTATCTGTCTGTCGTTTATATGGATAGTAAAATCTGTTATTCCCACCTCAGAGAATATTCTGGAGAGCATATCTGATGTGGCTGCCACAAGCTCTATCTCTGCAAGGTTGGTATTGTCACCAAGTATATCTATATCACACTGGGTGAACATTCTGAATCGTCCCTTCTGTGGCTGATCCGCACGGAACACAGGTCCGATCTGGAGTGCCTTGAACGGGCTTGGAAGCTGCTCCTTGTTGTTCGCATAATATCTTGAGAGTGGAAGTGTCAGATCATATCTGAGTCCACTATCAGCCAGCTCACCCTTGCCTGCATCGATGGCTCTCGCAAGGTCTGCGCCTCTCTTCATCACCTTGAAGATAAGCTTCTCATTGTCGCCGCCCTGCTTGCTTGTAAGATTCTCTATATGTTCCATAACAGGAGTCTCTATCTGTGTAAATCCAAATCTGGAATAACTTGTCTTGATCATTGAAAGCACATGCTCTCTAAGCCTCATATCAGCCGGAAGCTGATCACACATACCTTTTACCGGTGTCTTGATGAATTTTGCCATTTCTAATCCTCCTGATCTTATATCTTTATTAAATCCAACCT
>CAVCCL010000020.1:0-7243 GCA_963600665.1 Bifidobacterium catenulatum
CTCTCTCATGAGCGCGATATCCTCACAGCACTGATGTGTTGCTCCGTCCTCACCTACTGAGATTCCTGCGTGGGTTGCACCGATCTTCACATTCAGATGTGGATATCCGATTGTATTTCTAACCTGCTCAAATGCACGTCCTGCAGCGAACATTGCAAATGAACTCATAAATGGAACGTATCCGCATGTGGACATTCCGGCAGCTATGCCTGCCATGTTCGCCTCTGCGATACCACAGTCAACGTGGCGCTCCGGATAAGCTTTCTTAAATATAACTGTCTTGGTTGCCTCTGCAAGGTCTGCATCTAAAACAACAAGGTCATCGTGCTCCTTTGCGATTTCTACTAAGGCATTGCCATAGCTCTCTCTGGTTGCGATTGCTTTATTCTCTATCATAATGCTGCAGCCTCCTTCTCAAGTTCTTCCATGGCAATCTTGTACTCTTCTTCATTCGGAGCCTTTCCATGCCAGCCGGCCTTGTCCTCCATGAATGAAACGCCCTTGCCCTTTACTGTGTGGGCGATGATCGCTGTAGGCTCGCCCTTGTGGGCCTTTGCCTCTGCAAATGCCTTGTCGATCTCGTCAAAGTCATTGCCATTGATATTGATAACATGGAAGTTGAATGCCTTGAACTTCTCATCTATAGGATATGGTGAGCATACATCCTCAACCGTTCCATCGATCTGAAGATTGTTGTTATCTACTATAACGCACAGATTGTCAAGCTTTCTATGTCCTGCGAACATAGCTGCCTCCCATATCTGTCCCTCCTGGATCTCTCCGTCACCGCAGAGGCAGTATGTTCTGTAATCCTTGCCCTGCATCTTTGCCGCAAGTGCCATACCTACTGCAACTGAAAGTCCCTGTCCAAGTGATCCTGATGACATATCCACGCCTGGTGTGTGCTTCTTGTCAGGATGTCCCTGAAGGTAAGATCCAACATGTCTGAGTGTCTTTAAATCTTCTATTGGGAAAAAGCCTTTTAACGCAAGTGCTGCGTAGTAGCCCGGAGCTGTGTGACCCTTTGAGAGCACGAATCTGTCACGATTCTCGTCCTCTGGATTCTTTGGATCCACGTTCATCTCCTCGAAATAAAGATAAGTAAACAGGTCTGCTGCTGATAATGAGCCGCCTGGATGTCCGCTCTTCGCATTGTATACACCTGTCACAATGCCCTTGCGAACTTCTACAGCTTTTTTCTGAAGTTCTAATTTGTTCATCTCGTTCTCCTTTTAACTGGATACTGTATTTGTATCATACAGAGCCATTATAACATAATTTCTTTCAATTAGAAGAAAGATTTTACATGCAATTTTCAAGAAATATTACAAGTCTTTTTCAAGGTTATCTGTGCATTTCGACCAAATATCCACAAGCGGCTGCCTGACATAACATTTGCGTCCATCTGGCTGCCACACAGCATGCCGATCAATATATCAGCCGCTGATCCACTCATACAATATTCCGGCCATCTCCCTGACATAGTATGTCGGAAGAAGCCACCATGCGGTGCTTCCGGCTATGGAACCCGTCTCTATGCCCTGCTTGTCCGCTATACGCTTTGCCCTGTACTCGTGGAATTCATTTGTCACTATGTTCATCTTGTCCGGAAGTCCGTTCTGTCTGATGATCTCAGCCGAAAACTTTATATTCTCCCTTGTGGATGTGGACTTGTCTTCCATATATATTCTCTCCGGTGATATACCGTGCTCTGTCAGATATTCATACATGCACTGAGCCTCCGACATGCTCTCATCTGCGCCCTGGCCACCGGACACAACGCATACGGCTTCCGGGTTCTCCTCAAGATAATCCTGCGCCGCTATAAGTCTCTCCCTCAGCATAAGGCTTGGGCCGCCGCCTCTCACTGCACATCCGAGCACCACGACCGTGGCGTCCTGACGCGGCTTCACATGGGCTGCATATACCATGTGATACGTGATCACCATGACCAGTGCAAGCGCCAATGCAACGAGCACAAGCACGATACTTAAGCCTATCTTTCCAGCTTTTTTGTCCCAGAGATTTCTGACAGCCTTGTCGATCTTTGCCCTGAATGCTCCATACAATGTGAGAAGTGCAAACACGCCTGTTCCAAGCATAGTTCCTATATTCACATGGCAGCCTCTGAACACCGGATATATGAACATCAACACTCCCAGTACGCCAATTATAAAAAATATCACTCTCCATATATGATATCCCCGCGTACGCGCTGTCACACCATCTTTGTTTGTTTCTTTATTCATCTCTTCATGGCTCTTCTGAGTCATTTTATCTGTCATCTACATGCTCCTCCCTGCTTTTTCTCTTTTCAGTTTCTTAATACCATTCACACAGAATACCAGTGACATGACTGTTGCTATAGTCCATCCTATCGGCCATGCAAGCCATATTCCGGTCGCAGAACCGATAACCCTTGAGAGCACTACCGCAAGCACCACCCTGAGTATCAGGTCCGTAAATGTCGATGTCATGAACCTTCCCATCATACCCGTTCCCCTCAGTATTCCATCCGCTACAAGCTTTGCTGATACTACAAAGTAAAATGGCGCCAGTATCCTGAGATAAGTTACTCCCGTATCAAGGGCAAGTCCTGTCCTGTTCTCCATAAATGGATACATGCCGTAACGTCCAAAGAAGAAGTACAGAACCGCAAATGGTATGCAAAGCCCCCATATAAGTTTTATTCCGGCTTTAAGGCCCTGTCCTATCCTGTCGATCTTACCCGCGCCAAGATTCTGTGCAGTGTAGTTGGATATTCCATTTCCAAGTGTTGTAAATGACGTTATGACAAGATTGTTGAGCTTTACAGCCGCCGCATATCCCGCTATGACAGATGCGCCAAATCCATTGATGACGCTCTGTATAATTATATTTCCAACTGATATAAAGCTCTGCTGAAGTATGCTCGGTATAGCTATAACTGCTATCTTGCCCAGCATGCTGCCTGAAAATACATGGACCTTTCCCTCGGTGCGGACTGCTGCCAGACGTCTGAACACAACTATTATCGCAAGTACAGCGCTCACTCCCTGACACAGAAATGTGGCCCATGCGACTCCATTTACCCCCATCTCAAATGTCTTTACGAACAGTATATCAACGGCTATGTTGGACACCGATGAGATGGCAAGGAATATGAACGGCGTTCTCGAGTCTCCCAGTGCGGAGAATATTCCTGTCGCTATGTTGTAGAAAAACAGGAACGGCACGCCCAGTATGTATATGTTCAGATAAGTGAGTGAATCCTTCATCAGCTCATCCGGGGTGTCAATAAGTGACAGCAGCCTCTCCCCGAGAAGGAAACCAACTATCATGAGGACCGCCACGAGCACTGCGCTCGCTATGAGCGTCGTCCAGACCGCAGTCTTCATCTCACTGTATTTCTTTGCTCCGAACAACTGGGACACTATAACTGAACAGCCTATATTGCAACCAAATGCAAATGCTATGAAAATAAGCGTTATCTCGTAGCTGTTGCCGACCGCCGCCAGGGCATTTTCTCCTATGAACTGCCCCGCCACAAAGCTGTCCGCTATGTTATAGAGCTGCTGAAATATTACACTTCCGAAAAGTGGCAGACAGAATCTCCAAAGCACAGATTCCGGTCTTCCCACTGTAAGATCTTTATTCACGATAATCCTTCTCTCTTATATATTTTCCCTATATACAACCTGATTTTTTCGGTATTATTCTATACTCGTTCATTTGCTATTACAATAGGCAAAATGTTAATTCGCATTAAGAAACCGGCAGTATATGTCTGTGTTCCATATACCGCCGGTCTGATGAGTTTTGTCGTTATTAAGTATTTTCAAATGCAATTATAAGATGTCTATGTATTCTCCTGACAGAGCCTTATTCATAGATCTGACAGCACAGAACTTACCACACATACTGCATGTATCGCTGTACTCGTCGTCAGGCTTTCTGCTGTCCCTGATCTCCCTCGCGGTCTCAGGATCTATGGCACACGCAAACTGAGCGTCCCAGTCGAGAACACGCCTTGCATCCGCCATCTTGTCATCTATATCCCTTGCGCCAGGTATTCCCTTTGCTATATCTGCCGCATGGGCTGCTATCTTGGATGCTACGATTCCCTGCTTGACGTCGTCTACATTTGGCAGGGCAAGGTGCTCTGCAGGTGTGACGTAACAGAGGAATGCTGCACCATTCATGGCTGCGACTGCTCCACCTATGGCACTTGTGATGTGGTCATAGCCAGGTGCTATATCTGTGACAAGAGGTCCAAGTACATAGAATGGTGCTCCCATACACAGAGTCTTCTGAACTTCCATATTGGCTGCTATCTGATTGAGTGGCACATGGCCAGGGCCCTCAACCATAACCTGTACGTTGTGTGCCCATGCACGCTTGGTGAGCTCACCAAGTCTGACAAGCTCCTCGATCTGACATACATCTGTAGCGTCTGCCAGGCATCCCGGACGACACGCATCCCCAAGTGATACTGTCACATCGTATTCCTCACAAATATCAAGTATCTCGTCAAAATACTCGTAGAATGGATTCTCGTTGCCTGTCATGGTCATCCATGCAAATACAAGACTTCCTCCACGGCTTACTATATTCATCTTTCTCTTGTGCTTCTTAATCTGCTCGATGGTCTTTCTGGTTATTCCGCAGTGGAGAGTCACAAAGTCAACTCCGTCCTCTGCGTGGAGACGTACCACATCGATGAAATCCTGTGCAGTCAGTGTAGCAAGGTCTCTCTGATAGTGGATAACGCTGTCATATACAGGAACTGTTCCTATCATGGCCGGACACTCCGATGTGAGCTTCTGTCTGAACGGCTGTGTGTTGCCGTGGCTTGACAGATCCATGATGGCCTCAGCTCCCATCTCTACCGCACTCATGACCTTCTGCATCTCAATGCTGTAATCCTTGCAGTCTCTTGACACACCAAGGTTGACATTGATCTTGGTTCTCAGCATGCTTCCAACGCCCTCAGGGTTCAAGCATGTGTGCTTCTTGTTGGCAGGTATAGCTACCTTACCCTCTCCTACCAGTTTCATCAGCGCCTCAGTGGACATATGCTCTTTCTCGGCAACTTTCTCGATCTCTGGAGTTACTATGCCTTTTCTTGCTGCGTCCATCTGTGTTGTGTAATTTCTCATCTGTTCCTCCAATCTGATCCGGCTTTATCTGTTCACGCCAGATCTAATATTTGTTTTCTCTTACACTTTTATAGTGGCGGAAGGTGGTGCCCCCAATCAGCCACTTTTAGGAATATCCCACTTACGTGGGCCCCTCCTTATGAAAATAAAAAAGAGACGAGGGAATGCGTCTCTTCTTTCTTACATCATTATGTATGTATCAAACGTATCCCTACGGCGGCATTATCCGCATCAGGTTGCGGGTCGAGGCGTTCAGCCTCCTCTCAGCCGGCTAACTCGCCAGCTCCCCGTGTTGCTATCTAATTCTCTGAAAACAAGTATAGCGCTGTCAGATCGTAACATCAACTGTTTTTTCTGAGGTCATAGTAGTGAGGAATGATGTCCTCGTAATGTCCATCCGGCATTCTGAATCCTCCCGGTATAACTCCCAGCGGAGTAAATCCGATCCTCTTGTACAGATGGAGTGCATGTACATTTGTCGCTACTACAGCATTGAACTGCAGCACGCCAAAACCTTTTTTCCTGGCCATGGATATGCAGTCAAGCACAAGCTTTTCTCCTATATGCTCACCACGGATATCGCGCCTCACTGCGTAGCTTGCATTGCATATATGTCCGCATCTTCCCACGTTGTTCGGATGAAGTATGTAGAGTCCTACCACCTCACCACTCTCTGTGTTCTCGGCGATTCCTGTATATGTCTCCTCCTTGAAAAATGCATCTCCAGTCTCTGGTGTCAGGTCTTCTTCCTGTGGAAATGCCACTCCGTCATCCACAACCTGGTTCCATATCTCTGATGCTGCCGCTGCATCCGCTGTTGTGTACTCTCTTATGTTGATATTCATTTTCTTTTCCTCCATTTGTAATAAGTTGTGTTTATCTCCTACAGATCTACAGCCTGCTTAACTTCCCTCTTCTTCCAGCTCACAAATCCATACATATCATTCACAAAGAATATCACGAAATTTACAACTACCGGGATATATGCCGGATTCTCAAGAGATGCAAGAACCCATAAAATTATTAGTACAACATCATTTGCCGCATATCCCACAGCGTAGTATGACGATCTCAGCATGGTGAGTGCCGCCGCAAGGAAGCTTGTAACTATAGATATGGTGCTGAACACTATGTTCGGCGTGTCGAGTATCATGAGTATATAGTAGAATACCGCAGTAACCAGCACTGTGCTGATGGTGAGCCAGATCACATGTCTCCGTGTCAGCTTCTGTATGGCAACCTCACTGCTGTTGCCCTCTGACGGATTCTTAAACCATGTTATGGCTGACCACACCGCCATGGGCATAGTCATACCGAGGTAGGTTATCATCTCACCCCAGTAACGGAACCTGAAAGATATGATACCGTATAATATGCTGAATACCACCATCAGTATCTGCGCCCACACATTTCCCTTTGCCGCAAATATAAGCGATGTCACGCCTATGAGTGCCGCCGCCAGTGTGAGGATGTCCAGATCTGTAGTGAGAAGATTCGACACCAGCACTATAGCCAGGGAACTCAGCCATATCAGCCATTCCCGCTTTGTCAGTTCTTTTATTGGATTGTTCATCTTTGTCTCTCCTTTTTATCAACTATCTTTAACAACTCTTTTCAAGCTGCACAAATATTTCGTTTTGGCTAAAACGAAGTTAAATAAAAACGAGAGACCTCTCCGGGTCAAGTATCGGGTATGTTATTCTCTTGCCATCTATAATGATAATTGTCATACTCTGTTCTCCAAATTTACAAACGATCCAACCAATCATGAATTTTAAGCTTGCTATTATCTCCAGCCTTATATCCAGCCAATTTTATGTTATATCTCTTTTACTTTATATTTATAGTTCTATATGTTCTAAATCATCAGGCACATACAGATTGCCACTGTAATACTTTTTGCCCTCCGCTATGTACAGTTCTTTTCTGTGTACTATATTTTTATCTTCTGTATGATATAACAACAGATTCTGAACTTCAAGCTTTTCTGCAAGCTCACATGCATCCTTGACAGTTGAGTGGTGTTTCTCATATGGGTTAAATATATCCGCCTCAGAATGTAAGCAGAATGCCTCGTGAAGAAGCCATTTGCTGCACTACTCTAC
>CAVCCL010000021.1:0-3994 GCA_963600665.1 Bifidobacterium catenulatum
GCCTTGACAACTCCTGTTGATGAAACTGTTGCTACCTTGGTGTTCGATGATGACCATGTAACCGCCTTATTGTTTGCCGCTGCAGGACCTACAGTTGCCTTAAGTGTGAATGTCGCACCCTTCTTGATGGTCTTGTTTGTTGCATTAAGCTTGATGGATGTTACAGGCTGTGAAACTGTAACAGTACACTTTGCAAGCTTGCCGCTTCCATCCTTGGCCTTACATGTGATAACCGCTGTTCCCTTTGATACTGCTGTGATCGTACCGTTGTTTACAGTTGCTACCTTGCTGTTAGAAGTTGTCCACTCAACATTTCTGTTATTTGCGTTAGCTGGAGCTACAGTCGATGTTATTCTGCCCTGCTTACCCACAAACAGATTCAGTTTTGTCTGATCAAGCTTTATTCCTGTAACCGGCTGGTTAACTGTAAGTCTGAGAGTTGCCTTGGCCTTTCTTCCTTCAATGCCTTCGACTGCCTCGCATGTGATCGTCGCTGTACCACGGCCCTTAGCTACTATCTCACCATTCTCATTTACTGTTGCAACTGCATCACTTGATGATGTCCACTTCAGTGCTGCACTAGCTGCGTCCTCTGGATTGATAGTTGTATTTACTACAAATTTATCGCCAACATTTACTGTCTTGTTAGTCTCAGCAAGAACTATGGATGAGATCTGCTGAACGACAGTGACCTCACATGTCTTTGATATGTTACTTCCATCTCTTGCAGTACATGTTATTGTTGTTGTTCCGGCTTTAACACCTGTTATTGTTCCGCTTGATACGGTTGCAACGCCCGGATCGCTGGACTGCCATATAACATTTCTGTCATTTGCGTCTTCTGGAAGCACGGTCTGCTTAACAGTTCCACGTTCTCCCACATACAGAGTGAGCTTTTCCTTGTCGAGTGTTATAACGCTTACATACTTCTTTACTGTAAGGGTGAATGATGTTGTTTTCTCACTTCCGTCCACTGCTGTAGCTGTGATAACTGTTGTTCCTCTGTCGAGGGCTGTTATCAAACCATCCTTGTCGATGCTTGCAACACTCTCATCTGATGATGCCCAGATAACTTCCTGATTCGTTGCATTTGCAGGAGATGCAGTGCTTGTTACCTGCAGTGTATCTCCTGCATATATTGTTGTCTTGTCTCTGTTTATTCTAAGGCTTGTAACTCTCTGCTTTACAGTAATATTACATGTAACGTATATATCCTCAGACAGAGCGAACTTTATCACTGCCTCTCCCGGAGCCCTGGCGGTAATGGTTGCCTTTGTCTTATCAGATGAATTAACTGATACTGAAGCCACGCTTGTATTTGTCGATGTCCATGCCATCTTATAGATGCTTGTATCCTCTGCATCAATGATAGCTTCAAGTGATATAACCTTGCTGTCGGCATCTGCTCCCAGCAGAAGTTCCGCACTATCTATGTTGAGGGATAAGCCTTCCACTGGCTTCTGCACTGTCACATGGCACTTGCCATACGCCTTGTCTGTATCAACAGATGTACATATAACATCGGCCTCTCCTGGGTTAACTGCTGTCACATTGCCGTCAGAGTCAACCTTCACAACATCCTCATTTGAAGATGACCATATTACACTCTGCTCCTCTGCCGTATTTGGTGATACTGTAGCGGTGAGCTTATTGCTTCCACCAGCTATGAGAGTCATGCTCGACTGTGAAAGTGACACACTGTTTACTCTCTGTGCTACATTTACCTGTACTACAGTTTCAACCTCAGGGTTATCAGTTGATACAAAGTGGAGATATGCTATACCAGCACTCTTTGTTGTTATAACTTTTCTTGTCGCATTGAATGTGACGATCTTATTGTTCTCGTTACCATTGGCATCTGTCACCTTACATGTAAAGCCTGAAATATCTGATGATGCAATTCCATCCTCAGTAACACACTTTACATCTAACTGCTTAGAGCCATTCTCAGCATATGTTCCACAGTCCATGTTGATGACTGCACCGTCTTCATATGTTATCTGATTGCCCGCATCATCCTTCTTTGTCTGATCCACAAGATAAAGTCCTGTAACAGGCTTATGGCATGACATATTCAGATATCCAACGGCTCTTCCGTTCAATATTACATGTATCTGGGCTGTTCCTGCAGAAACACATGTAAGTTCACCCGTCTGGGCGTCTATCTTAGCAACTCTCTCATTTGATGAGCTCCATGTTATATTCTCATGAGGATTCTTCTCGTCATCAGTTGCTGTGAGTGTGGTAACGTCTCCTACTCTGAAGCTGAGGGTAGATGCACCAGACTCTGTAACTCCGCCATCAGTTGTATACCATACCACAAGTCTGAGCGGATTCTGTATGTTAAGTGTGAACTTAACCTTTCCAAGTCCTGCTCCTGTGTAATAATTGTATGTGATCTTCTGCTCATCAGGATCTGCAGTCAGGTTATATCCATCGATCTGTCCACCGGTTACAGTTGATGACTGATTGTTGGCATCTATTCCCTGTATTCCTGCATAACCTACTGTATCCTTGGTTCTTCCATATTTTGCATTGCCCTCTTTGTCATATACAGGTGGCAGATCAAGGTCATCCCACGCCTTGTGAAGTCCATACTGTGATGAGAACTCACCAAGATCATAATCATAATTAGGAGTCTCAAGAACTATGTCTCTGCTGTTTCCTGCACAACTGAACACTCCGCCTTCGCCATAAAGCTGAGGACACACTGATATATCTATAGCCACAAGACTATTGTTATCAAGATTGAGCTCCTTCAGATAATCATGGCCCTTCAGATCTATTCCCTGAAGATCATTATCCTCAAGATACAGCTTCTCCAACGCACTGTTTGATGCTATGTCAAGCTCTGCGAGGGAGTTTGCAGATGCATCAAGGTTGATCAGCCCCTTCAGGGTGGTTATATCAAGCTTATTTATACCTGTATCCTTAACATAAAGATTAGTAAGCTTGGTATTCTTTGTAACATCCACAGCACCTAATGCATTACTGCTGACATCAAGACTGGTGAGGCTCGTATTCTGTGTCACGTCTATCGATGTAAGTCTTGTATTAGAACAGTTGAGGTCTGTGAGTCCTGGTGTATTATCGATATTAAGATCGACAATGTTGCTGTTAGAACAGTTAAGTGAAGCAAGAGCTGTATCACCAGACACATCAAGCTTTGTGAGTGATGAACGAACACTTCCTCCTTCCGGTCCGGCACAGTACAGTGCTGTGAGCTTCGTGTGATCTGACACATCAAGTGTTGACAGTGAGCTCATGCTGTCACAATAGAGTGATGTGAGCTCCATGTTTGATCCAAGATCAAGTGTTGATATGGTGGTTCCACTTACGCCAAGCACCTTAAGCCCCTTCATATTGCTGACATCTATCGATGAAAGGTTTGTTGAATTGGCATTGAGCAGTACAAGATTATTGTAATCAGCCAGAGATGTAAGGCTTGTGATCTTGTTGCCACTTATATCAAGATATGTAAGTTTCTCTGCACTTACCGGCAGAGTCAGACTGTCTATTCTGTTACTTGAGACATCTATATATTCAAGATTCTCAAGATTCTCTATATCAAGATTCCTTATAGACTGCTCATTACAATCCAGCTTTGACAGATTGGTGAACAGTTCTACGCCCTTCAGACTTGATATAGCAGGAGAACACTTCGAAACATCTATAGATGTTACATTCGCGATCTCCGCATCCGACAGATAACCATTACTGTCTGTATCGAAATTACTCGACACATAGCTTCTAAACGACGAATCCGTAAACGTGTCAGCTATGGATACGCCATCATCCGCTGCATAAACTGGGCCAACACTGGCCAGTGACTGGACAATCATTGCTGCACTCACAGCCGCTGCCAGCCATCTATTCCCTTTTCTCATAAAATACCTCCCTTAGTAATTCATGGTTTATTTACAATTAATCTAATTTTAGTATACCTGTTTGTGCAATGTCAACATAATGTTATCAATAATACTGCATAATATAA
>CAVCCL010000022.1:0-10141 GCA_963600665.1 Bifidobacterium catenulatum
CCTGTAGCCTTATCAAGACCGATATTCATGCCTATTCCATAACCGCCATTTTCCTTGTCAACAATAATGATACGGTCGTCTTTCTCCGCATATCCCTTTAATATTTCAAGTGAACTGTCTGTAGATCCGTCATTGATACATATGATCTCGATATCCTTCAATGTCTGATTTACAACACTATCCATACACTCCACCAGATACATCTCTACGTTATATGTTGGAATGATGATTGAAACCTTTGCCATCTTTCTTCTCCCATAAAATTTTATCACAATGTTAATATGTGCTATAACGCACAGTTCATGAGCATTATAGCACATACTATATATATTATGCAATTTTTGATTTTATTTATCTATAAGCTATGCAAATAAGGCAAAATATGCAAGAACTATCACACCGAGCACGATCCTGTACCAGCCAAATACCTTGAAGTCATGCTTCTTGATGTAGCTCATCAGGAACTTGATGACCACTATGGATACAAGGTAAGCAACGACACATCCTATGATGAGTATTGCAAGCTCAGAACTTGTAAATGACAGTCCGAATTTGATCATCTTAAGTGCGCTGAGTCCGAACATGACAGGAACTGCAAGGAAGAACGTGAACTCCGCTGCTGCCACTCTTGATACACCGATGAGCAGGGCACCTATGATGGTGGCACCTGAACGGGATGTACCCGGTATGATGGAGAGCACCTGGAACATACCTATAAGAAATGCTGTCTTGTATGTTATATCGTTCAGGGTCTCAACCTTCGGTGTTCTGGTCTTGTTCCAGTTCTCTATCACGATAAATGCTATTCCATAGAAAATCAGGGCTATGGCGATCACGACCGCCGTGTGAAGATGAGCCTCTATGTAATCGTCAAACAATATCGTAACTATCGCTCCAGGTATACATGCAACAACTGTCTTGAACCACATGCTCCAGGTATCCTTCTTCATGACCGACTGTGTCTTGTCTTTGAGCTGGAAAGGCCACATCTTATTCCAGAATATGGTCACGACCGCAAGTATCGCTCCAAGCTGTATCACCACGAAGAACATTTCCTTGAAATCATCGCTTGCATTCAATGAGATAAATTCATCCACAAGAAGCATATGTCCTGTGCTGCTGATCGGGAGCCACTCTGTGATTCCCTCCACGATACCAAGGAATACTACCTTGAGTATCTCGATAAAACTTAATGCCATCTCTTCTCTCTCCTTTAAACTTCATTATGAGTATTCTATATTCACAGCGGATAACTGGCGCCATCCGGCTGCGGTCTCTATGATAACATATTCTCACGCGTTGTACATAATTCTACAGAAAGCTTTAGAAAATGTTATGTATGAGTTTATCTTCTGTCTATAATTTGCATATATCCGGTATCTCTGCTCCCCAGATATCAACCAGCCTGTCCACAGAAAATGCAGCATTTGCCGGGCTTGTGGACGGAAGGACTACGGGTTCTATGCAAAGAGTCTTATGCTGATATTTTGCATAATACTTTCCTGAGGTCTTGCCGTTGCATATCACCTTTGTGACCTTGGAAGCTTCCACTATCTTCGACAGATCCGTGGGCGTAACATTCTTTATACTGCTGTCGCTTGATCCTATGATGTCACAACTGTAGATCGCATCCCACAGGGCTATGTGGTGTGCATGCAGCATGGTCTTCTTCTCATCTATGGTCACCGGAAGTTCCTCTCCAAGCACTCTGCTGATGACCTTCCAGAATCTGTTCTGTGGATGTCCGTAGAAGAACATCTGCTCCCTGGACTTCACCGATGGCAGACTTCCCAGTATGAGTATCCTTGATCCCTCATCATAAAGTGGAGGAAATGGATGTACTATATGTTCATATTTGTCCTCTGTCAAATTTTTCACCTCTCAAATATCATTTTTTTCGTTTTTCTGGTACATTGTACGACATCTGACAGTTAATTATCAATAAAATTGTTATTCTGCTGTTATGTTTTAAGCCATGTCCACATTATTTAATTTACTTTCAAATGATATTCATGTATATTAATTAGGTTGACGTAATTTACGGACTACGAGGGAGGTCCGCCAATGCGGTGACGAACACATTTGGGAGGAATTATACATGAAAAAGAGAGAATCTTTTAACAACAAATGGGGCTTCATCCTGGCCTGCATCGGCTCTGCCGTGGGCATGGGCAATATCTGGATGTTTCCTACAAGAGTCTCCATGTACGGCGGCGGATCCTATCTCATACCATATTTTATATTTGTGGTACTCATCGGATTCACCGGAGTTATCGGAGAGATGAGCTTCGGACGAGCTACAAGGTCCGGCCCCATCGACGCATTTGGAATCGCCATGGAGAAAAAGGGCAAGAGAAAGCTCGGCGAACTGCTGGGCGGCATACCTGTGCTCGGCGCACTGGCAATGGCCATCGGATATACAGTCGTCATGGGCTGGATACTGAAATACATGATCGGTGCTTTCACCGGAAGCACGCTGTCACCAGAGGATATAGACGGCTTTGCCGCAAGCTTCGGCGGCATGGCATCTTCATTCGGCAATAATGCATGGCAGGTCATTGCACTCGCCATCGGAATCACCATCCTCATGTTCGGCGTGGGCAATGGTATTGAGAAGGCTAACAAGATCCTGATGCCGGCGTTCTTCGTATTGTTCATCATCCTGGCCATATATGCGGCATGCCAGCCGGGAGCCATAGAGGGATACAAATACATCTTCCGCATAGAGCCAAAGGTGCTTGCAGATCCGAAGACATGGATATTCGCACTGGGACAGGCATTCTTCTCGCTCTCAGTTGCGGGCAATGGAACTCTGATATACGGCTCATATCTGCCTGACGAGGAAGATATCCCGGGAGCTGCAGGACGTGTGGCTCTATTCGATACTATCGCTGCCATGCTTGCAGCGCTGGTAATCATCCCAGCCATGGCAACAGCCGGAGCACAGCTCAACCAGGGCGGCCCGGGACTGCTGTTCATCTACCTGCCATGCCTGTTCAAATCAATGCCTGGCGGTTATGTAGTTGCCATAATCTTCTTTGTGGCTGTGTTCATGGCTGGACTGTCATCACTCATCAACCTGTACGAAGCGCCGATCGCAACGGTACAGGAGAAGCTTGGAGTTGGCAGAAAGCCTGCATGTGCCATCATCGGTGTCATAGCAGTTGTGGTATCCATCTGTATACAGGGTATCGTATCTGACTGGATGGATGTGCTGTCAATATACATCTGCCCACTTGGCGCAGGACTCGCCGGAATCATGTTCTTCTGGGTATGCGGCAAGAAATATGTCGAGACGCAAGTCAACACCGGAAGGGAAAAGAAGTTCACAGAGAAGTTCGTGCCGATCTGCAAATACATCTACTGTCCTGTATGTCTCCTTGTATTGATACTTGGTATCCTGCTCGGAGGTATCGGCTAAACAGATATTTCAATATAATTAAGAAAAAGCAGTCTGACGGATCATCACCATGTATAACACTGGCGATGTCCGCAGACTGCTTTTTACTTACTGTATCATTATCTCTTTAATCGTGTATCTTATTGTGTTTGATGTCTGTACCCTACAATTATATGCAATGCCTTATCCGCATCAAGCGGCTTTGCTATGTGCTCGTTCATGCCCGCTGCCTTGCACTTCTTCACATCCTCAGCGAATGCATTTGCCGTCATGGCAATGATCGGAATGGTTCCTGCATCCTCAAGGTCTGAGCTTCTTATCTGCCTGGTGGCCTCAAGTCCATCCATCTCCGGCATCATCACATCCATGAGTATCACATCAAAGCTTCCTGCCGGATGTGATCTGTATATCTCAACAGCCTCACGGCCATTTGCCGCAGTTGTGGCAACAGCACCAGCCGTCTCCACCATAAATGTTGCTATCTCCATGTTGAGCGAATTGTCCTCAACCAGCAGTATCTTCATTCCATCAAGTCTGACTGCCTCGTGATCCTCCGGCTTCTCCGGCTCAACGACATCTGTACAGATCTCAAATGGTATCTTCATGGTAAATGTAGAACCCACGCCCGGCTTACTGTCAACCTCTATGCTTCCGCCCATGAGGTCGAGAAGCTCCTTGGTGATGGCCATGCCAAGACCTGTTCCCTGATACTTTGTTCCCGCGTCCGTGTGCTCCCTTGAAAATGGCTCAAACAGGTGGCTGATGAACTCCTGGCTCATTCCGACTCCTGTGTCAGCTATCCTGAACACATAATTGGAATGTGTGTCATCTACAGGTATCTCGTCCAGCCATGTCTCTGCCGTTCCGCCCGGCTTATTGTACTTGATGGCATTTGTCAGTATGTTGAGAGATATCCTCTGAAGATGAAGAGGACTGCCTATAACCATGTTGTGTTTTATATTAAAATGAGCTCCCGCAAGCTTCACATCGTTCTCCTGTGCCATGACCATGATCGGGTCATATCCACTGCTCAGAACTTTCATCAGATCAAACGGCTCATTGGTGAGCTCCGTTCTTCCGCTCTCAAGTCTGCTCATATCAAGCACATCATTGATGAGCAGTTCAAGCTGTTTTCCTGCATCATCTATCTTGGACAGCGCATCTATAACTCTGTCCCTGTCATCTATGCACTGTTCGGCAATTCGTGACATTCCAAGGATTCCGTTGATAGGGGTTCTTATGTCGTGTGACATGCGTGACAGGAATTCCGTCTTCGCTGTATTTGCACGCTTGGCCTCTTCGTAAGCCTCGGCAAGCAGCTTCTGGGCACGGATCTCCTCCTTCTTCTCCTCGTCGATCTCCTGAACACCTATGAGGATACGGGTGAGTTCGCTCTCCTCATCCGTCCTGACTGGAATCGCCGTTATACGGCACCAGCCATATAAAGTGTCCCTGAAATCCTTGCTGACGCTCTTCTCCGTCCTGAGCTTCTCCGCCAGCCTGTCCAAATTGTAGAATCTGCGCATCTGCTCGCGATCCTCTTCAACCACACAATCATTTATCACATTATCTATAGTCTTCTTCGAATCATAATCCGCATCCTGTGCTGGAGTCCTGAGGGTATCGCCTTCCTTGATAACCCGCACCTTACCGGTCTGAAGATCAAATATCCACACAATAAAATATATGCTACTGACAGCCTCGATAACCGAATCCTGCTCCCGGAGCTCCTCCTTGTGAGCCTGCTCCGCATTGCGCACAGCGGTTATATCCTGATGGTAGCCTCTGACTTTTATGCCATCAGTAAAACTCCTGTCCTGAACACCGCCGCATCTTATGTGCAACAGCCCTCTGGTCGGATGCATCCAGGTATATATAACCTCAGCCTTGCCGTCACGTCTTATGGTCTCCATGTATTCTGCGGTGACCTGCTGTGACTCCTCAGTAATACCTGCTATCCACTTTACATATCTATCTTCAGGTGACAGATCATCGGTCGTTCCAAGAAGAGCGTTCATCTTCTTGTTCGCATACAGCATAGATCTGCCGTCGTTCATGAGCACCATGGTCCACATACCGATACCGGCCCCGGCCAGGGTCTCTTCTATCTCACTCTGTACCTTTTTCTCCTGTTCCTCAGCGCTCTGATAAGCTTCATTTTCCGTCATTATATCAATCCTTTTTCCATATACTTTTCTATTAATATTTGTACCATATAACGACAGATTTTACCAGTTAATAAACTCAACTATTATGAAGATTATTCATCATCTTCATCCAGCCCGAAGCCTTCCTCCAGAAACCGGTTCCACTCGGCATTGTTGCTCTCATTCTGCTTCTTCTGCATGATACGGTTCCGGTCTGCGAGAATGGACAACATCTCATCCACAATCTCCTCAAGCGGCAGCTCCTGATAATGCGACAGATACCCCATCATCCTGCCCGCTGTAAAATCCGTATTCAGATTCTTTGTTATGAGATCACAGAACTCCTCGGGGTATCCCCGGTCAAGCATCATCTCATAGAGCTCCATGCTCATCTCTGATCTTGGTTTCATCACTCTTTCTCCCGATCACAAAATTTGCCACGATCGTAAATACCGCACTGATTATCAGCTCAGTGTAATATCCCAGACCTCTGCTGAGTATCATACCCGGCAGCAACAATTTGCTTCCAAATATTGGCAGGAACATTTCCATGAACAGCTTCTCACTGATTCCCATACCACCTGGAAGCGGAAGCATATCGACCGCAACAGCTATAGCTCCCTGCATCAGTATGATAAGTCCCGCCGATGATCCCGCAAGCCCGAATGCTTTGTACACGAACCATGTCGCTGCGAACAGTGAAAATCTCTGAACCACAGTGATGAGGAACACTATCACAAGCATACCTGCATGCCCCATCATATATCCGGCAGTCTCATTGTACTTCTCCATTGATGCCGCAAGCTTCTCTTCCCTGGACTTCTTGCGCTTCAGGAATTTCATTCTCTCCAGCAGTTTATGTCCCTTCACGACAAATGCCTTGGCAAGTGACGGATGGAATGCGAACAGCACCATACCTGCCACACACACCACGTTCAGCACAAGTCCCAGATAGAATACCCACTGCACATCGTCTATATAAGTATGTATAAACTTCTGTCCAAATATAGCGATTCCAAGTCCAAGCAACACCAGTACCAGCTTGTACGTGATCGTCACTATGAGCAGTACCTGTGTGGACACCGGGATCGGTATCTTCTTTTTCTTCATATAATATATCTGCGCCGGCTGTCCGCCTGATGCAGATGGTGTAATACAGCTAAAGAAGAATCCAACTGATGAGAAAAGAAAGCATGTGCCCCTGTGTATCCTGACACCTAGCTTGCTCATCATATAATGGATGATCACTGATTCTCCCCATATAAATACAACAACACATATCACTCCCGGTATAAGCCACCACGGATTCACCGTCTTCATTATATCCGCGATCTGCCCTAAATCCTTGCCGTGGAACACCCCGTATATGGTTCCGGCAAATATCAGGACGAGGAACAATACGTTGAATATCATCTTTTTCTTGTTTTCCATATCTCTGCCCTTTTCATAAGTGGGGGAAGCCCCCTTTTAGTAATCACTGTTCCATAGTATATCATGGAATCGATGGAGATACGGGAAAAAGTGGCGGGTTTTACTTTAATTATTTGTAATGTAAGTTTTATGGAGCTAGAAGCTGTGGCCACCGCCGCCTCCGCCGATGCCTCCGCCTCCGAAACCTCCTCCACCAATTCCGCCATGGCCGCCGGAACCGGATCTTGTACTTCTCGTTTCAGTGAGCATATCATATTTCTGATTCATGTTATATGAAACCTTTGTACCGGTAAGCAGATTTTTTGAACCCATATCATGTACTTTTGATGTCTTCTTCAGCAGAAGATAATTAAGCAATACAGAGAATATTATTGCAAGGAGTATATTGCTGATATGCTTCATGGGACGGCTTATCTCTTCTCCAGCCAGCAGCGTATTTATCTGCCTGAATGCCTCATTTGCGCACTCAAAGTATTTCTCTTCACTCGCATACTCATATACATTATCTGTTATCGTATACGCATTTGTCTTAGTGATGATCCTGTATGGTTCACCATAAGAATAGATGTATATCTGTCTATTGCGCATATCAATGAGGAACATAACGCCATCCCTAGTATCCAATTCCCTTTTGTAGGCAGACTCAGCGTAGTCCGCTGAAGAACCAAATATAAAATCCGATGTCTCGCAGAACACATTGCAATAACGGGCCGTCTCCTGCATAGTCTCCGTCAATTGTGCTTCCTGACTTTTAGTCAACACATTGGCATAATCCTTGATTATCACTTTATGGTGGTAACTGTACGAATCATCCTGATCATTTTCAGATGCGTGGACAATCACTGCACATTTGCATCCCACAACCAGAAACAACAGCATGATCATTATAGTGAACATCGCTCTGCTAATTGCTGCTCTACGCACGATGATCACCTCCCTTGTACTCAAACTGTGGAAGGGGTCTCGTGGACAGCCGGTTGTGACTGATAACCAGATCTATCAGTGTCAGAATAGTGGCGGCACACACCAGAATCACGCATCCATAATAATACTTGTCCATAACAGGACGTATCAACACCACCGCTACAGAAAAAATGGTTGCAAATGCAATAAATAATCCCATGCCTCCACTTTTTCTTTTCACTCTTCTCACATTCACTATGCCTTTTACTGCCCCATAAATGGCAACAAGGCATGAGATGCCTGCCACAACATAACTGGCTTTTCCCATAATATCCCAGTTAAAAAGCAAAGGATTTATATCAAACTTCAGGCATAATAATACTATCATGCACGCTATAAGCTGTATGACTTCAAGGAAACAGGAAAACTTCACAAATGAAGTTATCTTATTTTTTAATTTTCTTTTTAAGTTCTTTTTTGGCTTTTTTGTTTGTTTCTTTTTCTTCCTGCCTCCATAATTCTTTGCATTGAGAGTATGCCTTGCAAAGAACCCCACATCATTCTTATGAGTTTCTACATCCGCAATCTTCTCCATCTCGTCACAATATATCATGGTAACAAGTGCACCTACCGCAGATACAAAAGCCAGCAGAACGCCAGGCCTCACCGTGAGAAATAAGTTCAACAAAAAGTATAATGGGATCACTCCTATCAGGCATCCCAGCAGAAACTTGCCAATATCAAGCGGTATATCCGCTGCCACTTTTCCAGTGCTTCCATTTACCGCTGCATATGCAATACGATTTCCGTTCTTGTACGACAAAAGCCACACAGGAAACAAAGCGGTCTTTGCCCCAGTGATCTTTGTATCCATCGTTTCTGACAGCGGCTCCTCCGGTTCACCGATAGCATCATATGTACATAGATGATGCTTTATCTTACACATCATCACATCATGCGCCATATCACCTGTCACCTGCGCTATCTTTTCCCTGTAAACATCATAATCCACATCCGGCAGATCCGCATAAAATCCGCTCAGATATCCCATGGAAAATGGCTTCATATCTGCCGCATCAAATGGTGCCACCTTGCTGCTGAGATCATCTGGAAACAATGATGATGCATCTACGGTTATATTTTCATAATGATTATCTGCAAAACATCTTACATTATATGTATGACTGACTGTAGTAGCTCCTGAACTATAGCTATCCGCCGCCCTTACATTGGTTTGACCTTTCTGGTCAACATCACATAGCCAATATGGCATATATATTCCACGGAACTCCTGCACATTTCTTCTGTGTTTCAGCCTGTTTGGAGCATATATCGCTCTCTTCATGACAGTGGCATATGATGCCTTACACATATCCTTCGTCACTGCAAACGGAATCACATAATCCGGTCTTCTCTCGCTTTTCAACCGGCTGGAAAGCATCGTCGCCGCACCGCAGTAACTACAAAATCCCGTTGCTGAATCATCCGTACTGTATATCTCTCCACCACACTGCGGACAAATGAATACGGTAAGTTCCATCTGCTTACGCTCCTCGCTGTCCTCATCCTTGTCAACACTCTCAGGCTCATATTCATTTCCACAAGCCTTGCAGTACATTTTCTTTCTTGTTATATCATACACCAGATTGCTGCCACATCCGGCACATTGTATCATATGTATTCCCCCTGTAATATAATGAGTTAGATTATTGATACAATAATCTAACTCATTATACTACCTCTTTTTATAAAGAACCAGTTCTGGATTTATCCCTCCTGCCTCATACGTTGATACCAGAATAAACTCCATATTTGCCAGAACCCCGAAGCACCTGTCACCACCAAATTCACATTCTAGCTGGTTCCCAAGATACGTAACGTCATCATCGAGGAATCTTGCGTGCCTGCCATTTGGCAGCCGGTATTCCAGATTCACATATTTTCCCACAAGTGCATTCAGCTTTGTGAGCTGCGGCATTCCTTCTATATGAAGCGCATTGATCTCGTCTATAAGCTGCTCTTTAAATGCATCAAACTGGCCGCCATCACTTAGCTGCTCATAACGCTTCCAATAATCAAGCTTCGGCAGAATTTCCTTCAAATATGCTCTGGCCTGCTCCTCGGTGAAATTCCCTCCCACCATATTCTTCACACACACTTCTATCAGGTCATCCATGTTGCTGTAGGTATAAGTGCCGTCGGCATAACACCATTTGCAATAGTCTTCATTCAGCGCACCGTCACTGTCACGCCCCATGAT
>CAVCCL010000023.1:0-29156 GCA_963600665.1 Bifidobacterium catenulatum
GGTTATAGATGAGGTAAGGCATTTTGATATGAAGGTGTTCCTGACATTTCAGAGACTTCACCCTGCAATGGGACTTGCATGGTGCGGCGTATCCGCCTTATAAAATCAAAATGTGCATATTTTGTCTAATTATATGCATGGACTGTTCATGTGCCGTTATCTTATAATATATCTAACAAATGACGAATATACAACGTTTTACATATTAAATCATTCACAGGAGGTATTGTTATGATCATTCCAAGTCACTACGAAAATCTGCATATTCTGCATGAGAATACCATGCCGGAGAGGAACTACTATATTCCTGCAGAGAAAGCATACAGAACACCCCTTGATGCAAGGGATCACTCGGACAGAGTACAGCTTCTGAATGGAATCTGGAAGTTCCGCTACTACGACAGCATTTACAAGCTTCAGGACGAATTCTACAGTGAGGGATATGATATATCCGGTTTCGATGATATTCCGGTTCCATCAGTATGGCAGATGCACGGATACGACTATCATCAGTACACCAATGTCAGGTATCCATTTGCATTTGACCCGCCTTATGTTCCAAAGGATAACCCATGCGGAGCATATGTGACCGACTTCGACTACGATCAGAACGAAGACGCACCTCTCGCCCATCTGAACTTCGAGGGTGTTGATTCCTGTTTCTATGTGTGGCTGAACGGCAAATATGTGGGCTACAGCCAGGTGTCCCATTCGACCAGTGAATTTGACATAACCGGATTTATAAGAAATGGCTCCAACAGACTCTGCGTGCTCGTCCTCAAATGGTGCGACGGAAGCTATCTAGAGGATCAGGATAAGTTCCGCATGAGCGGTATTTTCAGGGATGTCTATATTCTGAAGCGTCCTGCAGGAGCAGTGTTCGATTATTTTATCAGGACAAGCTGCGATGATGTAAAGAATCCAGCTAAGGCAGATGTGAGCATCGACTTCACAGCATTTACCGGATATGCCGGCGGATCAAAGCCAGAAGCATGTGTTGATAATGGGGCTGACTCAAATATTAATATAGAAGTTACTATTCTGGACGCCGACGGCAGCATATGTTCATCCGGCTGTGTGAAGCGTGAAATCCGCGCCAAAGGCGGTGCCAATACCGATGCAGATGAAGGCAAAACCGCAGCCAGTTCCAGAAGCATGACTTTGTCTATCAACTCCCCTGTGCTGTGGAACGCAGAGAGGCCATACCTCTACACTGTCATCATACGATGCGCCGGTGAGGTCATCACTGACAGGATAGGAATCAGGGAGATAACGATAGAGAATAAGATCGTGTATATCAACGGAATGCCGATCAAGTTCCACGGAGTGAACAGACATGATTCTGACCCTGTGACCGGATTTACCATCAGCAGGGAACAGATCGTCAGGGATATGTCTCTCATGAAACAGCACAATGTCAACGCCATCAGGACAAGCCATTATCCAAATGTTCCTTATTTCTATGAGCTCTGTGACGAATATGGATTCTATGTGATCGACGAGGCGGATATAGAGGCTCATGGTCCAAGTGAATTATTCTATTCGGATAATAGCTGGAGTAACAAGGCTGCAAGGTGGAATGAGCCGATCGCCAACAATCCTGAATTCTGCGGATCCATACTGGACCGCATCAGGCGCTGCGTCATCAGGGACAAGAACCGTGCCAGCGTTGTGATCTGGTCCATGGGAAATGAGAGTGCATACGGCGTGACATTTGAGGAGGCTCTGGCATGGGTCAAGTCCTATGACAGCTCCCGTCTCACCCACTATGAGAGTGCCCAGTATACAGACGGCAAGAGAAAATACGATTATAGCAATCTGGATCTCTACAGCAGAATGTATCCATCCATATCCGAGATGGCTGAGTATATAGATGGTGATGGCGACAAGCCTTACATCCTGTGCGAATACTGTCATGCCATGGGCAACGGCCCTGGGGATCTGGAGGACTACTTCCAGTTCTTTGACAGCCATGAGACCACATGCGGAGGATTTGTATGGGAGTGGTGCGACCACGCCATATACAGGGGCAAGGCGGCAAATGGTAAGGATATGTACGCCTACGGAGGAGACAGCGGCGAGACTATACACGATGGCAACTTCTGTATGGACGGCCTGGTTTATCCGGACCGCAGGCCACACACAGGTCTTCTTGAATTCAAGAATATCAACCGCCCGGTAAGGATCACCGGCTTTGATGAATCACATGGTGTTCTGACTCTGCACAACTATATGGATTTTACTGACATCAGAGATTACCTCACAATGAGCTACGAGGTTACATGTGATGGACAGGTGGTTACATCCGGGGATATTGACGTTCCTTCTGTGGCTCCCCATGGTGACGGAACTATCAGCCTGCGCCCTGTTACAAATACACAGAAGCCATTGTCAGACTCTTCTGCAGCAAGCCATGCTGACGTTTCTGACAACTCAGATTTTGCCGGTTGTTCAAATGTTGTTGAATGTTCAGATGTCGCCAATTGTACAAAAGATATTATTACACACAGAATGTTTCTCCGTGTTGTATACAGGACAGCTTGCGACAGTGCATTTGTGAAGAAAGATGATGTGCTGGGATTCGATGAGATAGAACTTGGCTCACATGGCCAGCACAAGGCACCGATTTCGGACACAGCACAGCCTCTGGACAAAGCACAGAATTTGAACACCATGCAGTCTTTGGCAGAGCAAGATCTGACCGCACCGGGCACTACTTGTGCACCTCTTCACATCTTGGAGACCGACACAGAATTTGTTATCAGCGGATGTAATTTTGAATATACATTTGATAGAAATACAGGAAACTTTGCGGGCATTGTGGTTGATGATCAGGAGCTTCTCTCTGCACCATGCGACAAGACTATCTGGCGCGCGCCTACAGACAACGACAGAAATATCAAGAACGAGTGGTTTAGAGCTCACTATGATATAGTATCTGAGCGGACCTATGAGACAAGCTGTATTATAAAGAATGATCTTGTAGTGATTACATGTACATCCTGCCTCTCTGCGCCGACTGTCCAGCCGGTTCTGAGAATAAACACAGAATGGACAGTTTCCGCCGAAGGAACTATAACTGCCAGAATGCATGTGGCAAAGAACTCAGAATTCCCTGTTCTTCCTCGATTCGGTGCGAGAATAATCTTAAGAAAAGATATGCGAAATGTAAATTATATCGGTATGGGACCTTATGAGAGCTATATTGACAAGCATCACGCAAGCTGGCATGGCGCATTCTCTACGTCCATTGACGAGATGCACGAGGACTA
Source organism: Bifidobacterium catenulatum (assembly GCA_963600665.1). Taxonomy (GTDB): domain Bacteria; phylum Bacillota; class Clostridia; order Lachnospirales; family Lachnospiraceae; genus Coprococcus. Next base: position 3,273 of record CAVCCL010000023.1, read on the forward strand.
CATCATGCCACAGGAAAATGGAAGTCACTTTGACTGTAGCTATGTCCAGGTCAGCGCCCCTGGAGCAAGCGACGGAGCTGACAGGAATAGTTCTGGCAAGAACAACTTTGCCGAAAGTTCATCATATCAAAGCATCTGCAATACGCAGACAGCCAGCACGATCGCAGCTACAACAGCCCACAGCATAGCCGTGACATCCGCTGTACCGTTCTCCATGAATGCGTCACCTTACACCGCAGAGGAACTGACCAACGCAGCCCACAACTATGAGCTTCCTGAGAGCGATAAGTCTGTCCTTTGTATCGACTACCGCCAGAACGGAATCGGCTCCAACAGTTGCGGCCCTGAGCTTGCTGAGAAATACAGATTTGATGAGGATGAGTGGGTATTTGGATTTACTATGCAAGTGAGATAACGGTTGTAGTATGTAAGATAACAACTATAGTATGAGAAATACACGATCATATGTGTTACGGCTTTCATGTAATGTTTGCGTAACATTGTGTTTTTCCATATTCGGTCTTATATTCTAATAAAGATACAAAATTATCGCAAAACTTACATTTTCTCACGAAAAAGGACAAAGTCTCAAAACTTTGTCCTTTTTTCCTCTTAAATATGGATTTAGATACAATTTTGTATCTTTTTCACCTTTTTTACTGTAAAATGCGAAAAACTAGTTATCAGCTTTTCTTAGCTTTTCTCGCCATCAGGTAAAGTGGATTCTCCATCGCCATGACTTCATGTATTGGAACAGCTTTCTCTTGAACTTTGCCATTCCTGCGCACATATATTGCAGGATACTAAAAGCAAAATTGTATTTTAAGCACATCTGCATCTTCTGCACTCTACAATATACTGAATCGTTCCCGCAAACATAAGCAACAGCCCCACGATCAGATAGATGATCGTCAGATGATTTGTCGTTCCATATATGTCCAACACACCCTTCACGATACTTCCAACCGTTAGCGCTGCTATACCTGAATTGTATAGGTTCGAGGCCCATTTGCCAGGGGCCACAAATCCTGCTGATTCAATTATCAGATTTACCAGAAATCCTCCAAGCAATGGTATCAGAAACGCACACACCATATATAGTGATGTCACCCCATGGCTGAAATGCTCGTAGATAAATGCAAATATCATGCAAAATACCGAGATCACCATATAGATCACGGCTCTTTTTTCTCTAATATCCGATATACACAATGTCGCTCACACTCCTCTCTTTTATGCTCCTGCCTGATGTGGTCGGATTGTTGACCACCTCTCCGTTAAAATACATTGTGGATGAGCCGCCTCCGTCAAGATTGTAGGCGGTGACTGCTCCAAGTGACTGCATGAACTCCGCCATCTCGTAGAGTGAAAGCCCCTCGCTCTCGCTGGTCCTTCCATCGGATACGACAAACAGATAGTGTCCGTCCTCCGTTACACCCAGCGCAGTCCTCGGGTTGCTCGCCATGGCCTTGCCGACCTCTTCATTTTCCGATACGGCTATCTCTCCATTTTCCACAAGTCCCGGTCCAAATGAAAGTACCTGCCATGCCCCTTTGTCCAGAAGCTCTTGTGCCGTGACCTCTGACTCTTCTACGACCTCAAGCGAGCCATCCTCATATATGACAAGATCCTGCCTGTCTTCCGCCGCCGTGTCTCTGTACAAAACTCCATTTCTTATCACATAGCCGGATTCCTGTGCACCGTAGAAATCTCCATTTACCGCCAGTATAGCATTTACATCCTCCGCTATATCGGATGTCTTTTCTGTTATGTTCCTGCCGTATGAGCTGTCAGCAAATGCCGTCTTCAGGTCTGACACAGACGTGATCTGGACGTCCGCCACATATATGGTCGTGTCGTATTTGCGGTACTCGGTGAGGGTTATCGATATATTGCCGTCACTGTAGGAATTTTCTGTTGTAACTGGTGACGATGATGTGTTTTCATCATCAGCGTTACCTGCACCATTTGTTACTGTGTTTTCCGTGCTGTCTGTACCCGCAGCCACTGTACTGTCTATACCCGCAGTGTCTGTTTCTATATCCCCCGGCGCTGTATCTGTGTCATTTGACTCTGAATCTTCCGCCACTACATTGCTGGAATCCTCCACACTGCTCACAGAATTTCCGGTCTGCGGAACCACCGTGTATACCCGCCTGATTGCAAATGTATCGAGCAACAGATACACAGTAAACCCTGTCAGACACAACGAAAAACATATCGCCCACAAATGTTTCCTAATAAACATTTGACCACTCTCCTTTCCTCGTTTTATGAAATATTCCATTGCGCTGCACCAGATAACTGAATATGAAAAAGAATAGTTCTGTTACAAGCTTTGCCACAAGCTGGTTCATTCCAATGATTTCAACTAACAGGCTCAAAACCAGGGTGTTTCCTACAAGTATGCTTATTGCCAGCAATGTGTACTGCACTGCCGGATGCGTGATAAACTTTTTTCTGCCAGCCTTTTTACCAGCTTTTATTGCATTTCCATCTTTGCATATTTCATTATCTGCGCCAAATACATATCGTCTGTTTATGTTGTAGTTCACAGTTGCGCTGACCAGTCTGGCAGTTACATTTGACACTATGAGGGATGCCTCTGCACCTACCCCCGCAGTGAGCAGAACCATGACCGAGTACAGCAGATAATCGATCACAAAGCTGGCAAATGATGATGCGGAGAATTTTAAAATCTCTTTATAGATACGTACTGAATCTTTCACTGTGTCAAAATGCGAACTTCTGTTGTCATCCAGATAGATCGTCTCAATAGGCACCTCGCATATAAGGATATCCGCCTTTGGACATTCAAGCAGGACATTCATCTCATACTCATAGCGCTCCCCTTTGACCTCAATCAGCCAGGGAAGCAATCCGCACGAAAATGCCCTGAGGCCGGTCTGGGTATCATGAACACTCATCCCCGATGCCAGTCTGTATACAAACCTTGTAATTGTATTTCCCAATTTGCTTCTGAGCGGGACATTTTCATCCAGGGCTCTACTGCCAAGTACGACAGAATCGGGATGAAGACATACCTCTGCACACACCTTGAGTGCATCCTGTATCTTATGCTGTCCGTCAGCGTCAAGTGTGACAACTATGTCATCATCCTCACATACGGACATGATATACGCAAATCCTGTCCTGAGCGCAGCTCCCTTTCCTCTATTTGCAGAGTTATGTAAGACCGTTGCCAGATATTCAGCTTGTTTGAAATACTGCTGACATTCATCACTGCTTCCATCATCGACCACGATTACCTGAAAGCCCTCAGCCACCGCATCTTCTATAAGTTCAAGCATTCTTCCATCCGGCTCATAAGCCGGAATAAGAGCATATTTTTTATCCATAGCCAGGCTCCTTTCTGTTTGTTTGAACAGAGTATAGAACACCTAGCTTAAACGAACCTAAATTGATATCCATCTCAACTACCAATTTCTCTCTCTTGACAGTTCGGTTAGGCTGTGCTAACCTGTATCTGTGACCATTTTGCATTAGTTTAGTCACAGAGATTATTTTTAATACAACCACAAAATCAGAATATTTTACGATGCCAACTCAGGCTCTTATAAATTACAAGGAGGATCCACCATGCCCACAGGTTTCACCAAAGACGAACAAGAAAAAATAAAAGAAGCTCTGTTTCTTGCAGGAATCAGACTTATCAGAAAATACGGAGTACAGCGCACCACCGTTGACAAACTTACAAAAGAATGCGGCATTGCCAAGGGAAGCTTCTACCTGTTTTACTCTTCAAAGGAGGAATATCTTGCTGCTTTATCCCAGTACACTGGCATGAAATGTCAGGAAATGCTTTTAAGGAAGCTGGCAGGCAGAAAACAGATGACGACCAAAGAGTTCTTTGAATTTTTCAGGGAGTATATATACAGTGATTACGATCTGATGGGATGCATGACCATAGACGATTTTCTTTGGTTAAAATCACACATGTCAGAGCAACATTTCTTTGATCCTGCAAGAATTACACTTGTAATGCAGGGCTTCTTGGATCTTATATCTGACAAACGGAATGATGTCAATCCCGGCGTGGTGACAAACCTTGTCAAATCCATATACGCAATGAGAGAACACAGAGATACATTTGTCGCAGAAGCACTTGACGAAAGCATAGAACTTATCCTGCAGACACTCGCAGAATATATAGGGGGATAAAACAATGGAGAAATACGATATCACGAAACATTTTGTTCTTCCGGTTGGAATGTACAAGTTGAATGACAATCCATCCATCAGTTTTCAGTTAAACCGTCTCGTCAATTTTGATCTGGGGGATCTGTACGAGATACGAAAGGTTGGCAGTCAGATAAAGGATGTGAAATCATGGAAAAAGATCATGCTTGAGACCGCGGACAGCGAATACGCTGCGGGGCATACAAAGAGCGCCATGGGATATTACCGAATGGCTGAATTCTACATGGAATACGACGATCCCGATGCCATCAAGTCGTGGACAAAAGCCAGGGAACTGTTCTTTGAATACTATGGCGATTTCTTTGAAGGAGAACTACCTATAGTTGAAAAGCTGGCTGTTCCTTATGATGGTTACACCATGCCTGTGCTGAAGATGAATCCTGATGCAGAGTCAAAAGGAGTCATAGTAGCACACGGAGGATTTGACTCAAGCTACGAAGAATTCTTTCCGCAGATGATGTATCTGAGACAGCTCGGCTACACCGTGTATCTGTTTGAAGGACCGGGCCAGGGGGAGTGCATAAGGCTTCACAATGCTCCGCTCATCATAGAATGGGAAAAGCCAGTGAAGGCAGTTACAGAATACTTTGATCTCACGGACGTCACTTTGATCGGCGAATCCCTGGGTGGTTTCTACGCTCCGAGAGCTTCCGCATTTGACAGCAGAGTAACTCGATGCGTAAGCATAGCACAGTTCCCATCTCTGAAGCAGAATTTCACCAACCATGGATTTGCATCAGGTCTCATCGTGGCATTGCTTGATGTAATTCTGTACGGATTTGGCTGGCTGATAAATCTTCTGTATAAACTGAAAAATGGAAAAGGCATGATGTTCTTCAAGACTTATTTCCACAGATTTGGAACCAACAACGCCTACAAACTGGCAAATATACTCTGGAAGATCGACCTCAGACCTATAGCAGATAAGCTCACCAAAGATTACCTTATAATCGGCGGAAGCAAGGACACCATGGCGAGCCGATTCTCCATCGGCAAGCAGATGTATCTCCTTAAAAGCGCAAAATCCATAACCGCCCGTGAGATCACAGAAAAGGAGCAGGGCGCAGACCACTGCAACTGTGGAAATCAACAGGTAGCTATGGATATGATAGATCTGTGGATAGAGAGTCTTAAAAGACGTGATGAAACCCTGAAAAGAATTAAAAAGTAATAAGCCTTACTCTCTGGCGGCGTTCTTCTTCATCCGGCGCATCTTCTCCGGATCCTTGCCCGGCTTTTGGACGCCGCAGGCTGCATCGTACTCTATGCCAGATGACACATCAACGACATCCGGATGGACTTGCTTTATTGCGCGTTCCACATTGTCCGGCGTGAGACCACCGGCAAGCACAAACAGCCTTCCATCTCTGTCAATATTTGTCAGACTGTTCCAGTCAAATGTCTTGCCACTGCCAGGTTCACCAGCATCAAACACGTACCCTGCAACATTTGAGAGGCTCTGATAATGTGGGTACATATCCATATCCTTCACATTGAAGGCCTTCCACACAGGCAAATGTGCACTCTCAATAAGTTCATCGCTGACCTGACCATGGATCTGGATCACATCAAATCCTAGCTCCGCAATCTCTGCAATCTGCTCCGCATCTGGTGACACAACTACCGCAGCCTTCTGCACATCCTCACGCAGTTCCGCAAGCAGCATACGTGCAGTCTCCGAACTGACATTCCTCTTTGATTTTGGAAAATACATCACCATTCCTATATAATCAGGTCTCACCTCATTTACCGCGGCCACATCTGCCGGGGTTGTAATTCCGCACATCTTTATCTTCATTGGCTTTGCTCCCATCCCTTGAATTTGCAACTTTTCTACCCATATGATAGTAATTTTTTGCAATTTTTCCAACCTTTTCGCGATGATTTTTGCAACTTTTCCAACCTTTTTTCGAAATTTTTTGCAACTTTGCGAGCTTTTGTGTCCAAATATGATGTATATACTATCTGTCTATCCTTATATATCCGCCACAGGTTCTGTTCAAGAACTCGTAATCATGAGTGACCACAAGTATGATATGTCCATCTGCTGCCAGCTTTCTGAGCAATTCTCCAACCTGGCACATGTGCCGGTAGTCAAGTCCGCTGGTGGGCTCATCAAATATGAGGAGTCTCTTTCCTCCCATAACTGCCTGACACACTGCAAGCCTTTGTCTCTGACCGCCCGATAATGTCATTGGATGATTTTCGGCAAATTCTGCAAGGTCAAATCCAGCAAGCAGCTCATTTATCTGCTCATCCGTCGCATCCTCATCGGCCAACAGGCATTCGTTCTTCACGCTGTCTGAGAACAATTGGTGGTTTACATCCTGCATGACCATGCCAAACAGCTTTGTCCTCGCCCTCTTCCCAAGTTTTCTGCCCTCATATGTTATCTCTCCAGATTTTTCCGAAAGCAGACCGCACAGCACGTTGCAGAATGTGGACTTCCCCGCTCCATTTCTTCCAACTATTCCTATGATATCCCCCGCATTTGCGGCAAATGATATCCCGGCAAATATTTCTTTCTTTTTTCTATAGTATGAGAGGTTCCTCACAACTAAATCTGAATTATCAAAGCTACTATGCACTTGCACATCCGGCTTTTCATCAGTATCGCTATCCTGAGATTTCGCTTTTATATCATCAGCTTTCCTGCCCGCTTTTAAAAGTTCAGGTATCTCTATATTCTCCACATGTATGCTCCGAAGCCCCATGGCTGTTCTCTCATCATCTGACAAATTCATAAATTCATCTCTTGTGAACTCCCTTGCTATTCTGCCAGCCTGCATGTACAAAACACGGTCAGCCAGAGGCATGAGCCACGCAAGTCTGTGCTCTGCAACGACTACCGTGTGGCCTCCCCGCTTTATCACCTCAAGTCTCCTGCAAAGCTTTTCTATGCCAACGGCGTCCAGATTTGCCGATGGCTCGTCGAGCACATACACCTCCGGATCCATAGCATATACAGACGCAAATGCTAGAAGCTGCTTTTCTCCTCCCGACATGGCAAATACATTTCTGTCTGCCAGTTTTTTTATATCAAGTTCCCTGACAGTCTCTGCCACACGCTTTCTTATTGTCTCCGGATCGTCACCTCTGTTCTCCAGTCCAAATGCCATCTCCGCACTGGAGTTGGTGTGGAAGAACTGTGTCTTTGGATTCTGGAATACCGAGCCCACTATCTCAGCCATCTCGTACATCTCAGTGCCTGCGACATTTTTCCCGGACACAGTCACGCTGCCCGTTACCTCCGCATCCTTTACAAAATGCGGGATAAGACCATTTATAAGCTTTGTCATGGTGGTCTTGCCACATCCACTGTCGCCGCAGATGAGCACGAATTCCCCATCCTCTATATTCAGATTGATGTCCGTCAGGATCTTCTGTCCCTGTATACGAACGTTTACATTTTCCAATTTTATCATAGTGTCCTTTCCCAGTCTGTGATTAATTATTACGCTATGGGATATTATATGGCATTACCAGCTACGCACATCTCCATCACCATGTCTTGCTCCTACCTGCATTCGCTCCCGTCCCCTATAAGGGCGGGGGGACTCTCACTCAGCAAGGAGCGACAAGGCTCAGTCGATTATGTGCTACCCGCCGGTAATGCCATATAATATCCCACAGCTTACTTTACCACAGACTGTACTTCTTTCTTCTTTATGCTTCAGACTAATATTTTCTAAAATTGATTAATCATTTACATTATATTTTTGCCATCACTATGACAACTCCCACCGTCACCAACGCCATGAGGACCCAGTCAATACAGCTCATGCGTATCTGTACGGCACTGCTCTTTGGGCATGGATTTTCTATCCCCCTTGCCACCGCCGCTGCCGCTATCTCGTCTGAAGTGTTCACCGCCGACATCATGAGCGGCACCACTGTACACTCAAGCCTGCTGGCAAATGGTATGTTCTGCAGCTTCATTGCTGACCTTATATGTACGAATTCTTCACGGATGGCAGGAAAATATCTGAATGTGGTGGACATGGCTATGATAAATCCCTGTGGCAAATGCATTTTCCTCATGGCAGCTATCATCTCCTGCATGGACGATGTCCTGATGATCAGCAGGCCTGCCAGAATACACGGCATCATACGGACTGTGTAATTTATGATGACAGGGAATACCATATTTACCCACGCCGGACACAGCGGAAATACAAATCTCAGGAGTAATCTGAAAGAAACCAGAAGTGCTGCCCCCTTTACCGCCGCCATGTATTGTCCGTATAGCAGCAGAAGCAGGAGAAACATGCCCGAAAGCACGCTCCCCTGCTCTGTACTCTTCTCGCAGAACATTCCGATATTTGCCGCCACCAGCAGCCACAGCCCGGCTCTGGGGTCAAGATCTTTTATCAATGCTCTGCTTTTCATCATATTATTCCCGCTTTCTTGAAGTGCTTGCGGAACAGCCCCTTTGCTATGACCGCACCGATAATTCCTCCGATTATAGGCGATACGCACAGGCAGATCAGCATCGGCGTTGAGATAAGTCCCGACAGAGAGTCAACATATTCAACCGACATTCCGTTCTGCCTGATCTGATCAAGGAAGCTGTCTCTGTACACCCAGATCGCCAGTGGTGAACCGAGCATTCCGTAACAGAATATGACAAATGATATCGTCATATGTACGAAGCTGTTGTCGTACTTTGTCACCGCTCTGTATACCTCAGACAGTATACATGCCACAGCAAATGTTATGAGCAGCAGCACTGTAAACTGTCCCGTCACGAAATAGAGCAGTGCCGTGATGGCTCCCATGATAAGTATGGCACCAGGCTTTCTCACCTTGGACTCCATCAGCATAAACGGTATTCCAGTCACGATCCCGGCAACTCCCGGAAGCAGCAGCCACAACACCGGGACAAAACCGGTTATCATAGCCGCAAGATTAAGCACAAAATATATCGCAGAGAAAATACCTATGGTGATGAGGTCCCTGCCTGAAAGTTTCTTAGAATTTTCCATTATATCTATATCCTCCTTTTTCTCGGAGCAGACGCATGAAAAGGCGCTTCGCGCGGCGTCTGCGTGCTATGTCGTCAAGCATCGCTTGATGACCTACGCGCACATCAGTGCGCTTCCAGACTTCGCAAGGGATCTCCCGCAAGCGGGTCCTCCTTACGATATCTTCCATCCTTCTGATCTCCTTCTTATGTCTACAAAGTCTTTGTATCTTCCCGGTACATTTGCCAGCTCGCTGTGGGTTCCCCTCTGGACTATCTGTCCATCATCAACCACAAGTATCTGATCCGCCTGCTCTATGGTCGCAAGTCTGTGAGCTATGGTCACTATGGTCTTGCCCTTTGTCAGCTCAGATATGGCTGCCTGTATCAGATGTTCATTCTCCGGATCCACACTTGCTGTAGCCTCGTCCAGTATGATGATCGGAGCATCCTTGAGTATTGCTCTGGCAATGGATATTCGCTGTTTTTCTCCGCCAGACAGGCTGCCTCCGCCCTCTCCGATCACGGTGTCGTATCCGTCCGGCAGCGCCATGATGAAGTCATGACAGCAAGCCTTTTTCGCCGCAGCGATCATCTCATCCTCTGTGGCATCCGGCTTTCCAAAGCAGATGTTATTTCTTATCGTGTCATTGAACAGATATACATTCTGGAACACCATGGACATATTTGACAGAAGGCTGTCACAGGTGAACTCCTTCACGTCGTGTCCGCCGACCTTCACACTTCCGTCGTCCGCATCATAGAATCTGGCTATCAGATTACAGATGGTGGATTTGCCGCTTCCCGATGGTCCGACTATGGCCGTCACCGTATTCTGCGGTATCTTAAAGCTCACATCGTGCAGCACCTGTCTACGGTCCGTCCCCTCTCCATATGAGAAGTCCACATGGTCAAACTCTATGTCATAGTTGTGTATATCTATGTCCTTTCCGTCCGAGTCTATGAACGACTCCCCTGTCAGCGCATCCAAATGGTCAAATGCATCATCTATGATCGCAAGCACATGGGCACTGTCCGATATCGGTTCCAGCGATCCAAATACATGGAATGACAGAAGCACCATAAGTATCACCTCTGTGAAACCGATCTGACCTGATGCGCCAAGATAAAATGCGCTGATGGCGATAAATACACTCGCTGTCTTAAGCGCCAGCAGGTGCAGCGCATTGAACGGAATATATCCCCACTCGATCTTGAGATTTATATCACGGCTGTCCCTGCACGCCTTACTCATGGCATCCATGGAAGCACCAGCCCTGCCAAATGATTTGACCACCGCAAGTCCTCTGGCATATTCCAGCGTTGCTCCGGTCAGATCCTTATTTGCCTCCGCAAGAACAGGCGCATTCTTTGTACTGTACCTGGATATAACGAGAAGGAATACAAATGACACAGCGGCACCGGCCACTGAGATAGCCCCCGCTCTCCAGTTGATATATGTCAACCACAGAAGTATGCAGACGAAATTCAGATAGCCTCCAACGAAATTGTCTATCATACGGATTCCCATTCCTTCCAGGGTATGAAGTCCTGTGGTTATCGAATTCAGTATGGTACTTGTGTTCATATTCTGAAAATATCCAAGAGACACTCTCTTCATGGCATCTCCAACTGCCAGTCTGTCCCTTGCTATCAGTTCATAGCTTATGGCTTCCTGGAATCTGGCCCTTAAGTAGTCAAACAAAAATCTCAGGAAAATGAACAAGAGCAGTATTCCTATGCTCCTGCCGACCCAGGCCGTGCTTATGTTCTCATTTGAACCGCTCTTTTCCACGATCTTTCCTATTATGTATGCAGCCCATATAACCGGCATGGCAGCAAACCAGCCCGAGAAGAACGAGAACACAAATCCTATATACAGGTTCCTTTTGAATGTACCGCACCAATTTATGATCCTCTTTACTGTTCCGAACATGCTGCCTCGCCTCCTTTCTGACCACCGACAGCCCAGTGTCTTGCGCCCACATGAGCCTGCCACATTCTCGCATAGAGAGGACAGTTCTCAAGCAGATCCTCCTGCTTTCCCTTCGCCTCTATGCGTCCATCTTTGAGTACTACGATCTGATCAGCGTCCGCTATAGTAGACAATCTGTGTGCAATGACAAGCAGTGTCTTGTCCTTCGTGAGTACCTCTATGCTCCGCTGCAGCTTGTCCTCATTTTCCGGATCGGTAAATGCCGTTGCCTCATCGAGAATGACTATAGGCGCATTTTTCAGCATGATCCTGGCGATGGCTATCCTCTGTTTCTCACCACCCGACAGACGTTTGCCCGCCTCACCGGCCGGTGTGTCATAACCCATCGGCAGCTTATCTATGAATTCCTCACAGCACGCCTTTCTCGCCGCCTCCTTCACCTGCTCATCTGTGGCAGACGGATTTCCGAGCCGTATATTCTCCAGAATGGAGCATCTAAACAGGAAATTGTCCTGTGTGACAAAGCTCACCATGCTCGATAACTGCTCCAGCGGCATATCCTTTACATTTACACCGCCTATGGTTATCTCTCCATCCGTGACGTCCCAGAATCTTGATATGAGTTTGGCAACCGTTGACTTCCCTCCACCGCTAGGTCCAACAAGTGCCGTATAGCTTCCGGCAGGCATGGCCAGATCTATGCCATGAAGCACCTCGTCCTTCTCGTCACCTGTATATGAGAAGTGGACATTTGTCAATTCTATATCGGCACTCTTCACATCTGCATTACGTTCCGGCTCCGGCAGTTCTCTCATATTGAGCAGTCCCTGAACGCTTTCGATGTTGTACTTCATCTCTCTTATGCCCTCTATGAACACCTCTATCTTGGCAAATGATGTCACCATGGACATGGACAGCATGACCGCCAGCAGAAGCTGCGATACCGTGATCTGTCCGTGGATAGTCAGATATAATCCAACCGGAAGTGTTCCGAGAAGTGTTGATGGGAACAGTGCAAATGTCATCTTCATCGTAAGCCATGTGGATGACAGCCATTTCACAACGAATTTCTTGTAGTCAAGAATGGCCTTTGCATACTTTTCGTAGGATGTTCCGGCTCTTCCAAATGCCTTGATGACCTCTATACCCTCTATGTACTCGACTATGGTACTGTTCATGTACGCATTTGACTTGTCATACTGGGCGAAGCTCTTGCCGCTTATCACCATGGTGAGTATCATGAACACCATGGAAAGCGGAACTGTGACCAGTGATGCCAGCGCAATACGCCAGTCAAGAACAAACAGAGCAGCAATACTTATGATCGGAAGGAGCAAATGTCCGCTTCCCTCCGGGATCATGTGCGCCAGAGGAGGTTCCATCCCCTCAATCTTCTCAACCATGATGCTCTTGATCTCACCTATACTGTGTCCCTCCACATCGCCGAGGGGTGCGTGAAGAAATCTGTCGGCAAGCCTCAGTCTCAGTCCCTCAAGAATGTGGTACGCCGCTATATGTGACGTCCACGTGGACGCTGAGAAACAGACTATCTTCACCACATAGAAAAGCAGTGCCCAAAGGCACCATCTTACAATATCCGAAGTGGGAACATTGTCCATATTTCTTATGTACAGGTCCGCACCCCTGTATATGCAATAATACGGGACAAGACCACCCACAACGCTGATGATGGACAGCACGATGGAGATTATCATTCTCCTGCCACTGCCATCCGTGTAGCTGATGAGTGTCTTCAGCCAGTTTTCCTTTTTCTGTTCTGCCATATCCTTTCACCATCTTTCCTATTGCTTTTTTATCCTGTATTCCGCAGGAGAAACACCCATGATGCTTCTAAATGCCGTGGAGAATTTGCCTGGATTCTCATACCCAACTGCGGCCGCAACCTTCTGGATCTCTATGCTCTCATCCTGTATCAGCATGCTCGCCGCAACATTTATCCTGTACCTCTTCTGATATGAGTAAATGGAATCTCCATACACCTCTCTGAAACACTTCTTCATGGTGGTGGCTGGCATCTCATACATTGCCGACAACTCCTCTATGGTGAACCTGCTTTCAAGGTCCCCGGTTATCTTCTCATGTACCGCCTTGATCTTCTCCATCTGTGTCTTGTAGTAATACGGCTTTATCTCCCTGCTGCTCTCCGCAGTCATAACTTCAAGATAAAGCAGCATCTCAACCACTTTCATCTGATAATACTCTCTGGACTCGGCTATCTCCGGTCTTGTGAGATTTCTCTGATACAGGCTTGATATGATGCTGGCAAGCCCCTCGTCATTCCTTATGACATACGGCTTATCCTGGCTGCAGTAACGCTGACGGAGCTCCGCGATATCCACGGAAAATCCATGAAACATCTCATCCAGCGCCCGCTGTGTCTCATCCACATCCATAAACACACTCACACCATGATAATGTCTAAGCGGATAATACGAAGTTCCCTTGTGATTCTCCCTGTTGTCCAGTCTCAGCTCGTTCTCCTGCATGATGCTGAACACACCAGGCAGCACTTCCATCTCTATCCTGCCCTCCCGGCAGTGATCCATGCAGAATACCTTTCTGTCGTTTCTAAGCTCAAACTCTGAAGCACATTTCTCCATATGCATGTCTGAGAAACAGATCATCACTCCGGGCATGACCTGATATACCGTCATGACACCCTCTCCCGTGGCATCGGACAGCATGAGCACTGAACAGTTCTCATTTCTCACTATGGTCTTCACGTTGCTTCCAAGCTGTGCAATATCATTTACTTTCACTATATATAGTCTCCTTTACGTTAGTTCTAACTAACCTTTTCGTATAATATCACGGCGAGTCGTTCATATCCATACCGAAACAGACACGGGTAATCCATTTGGACATAAAACCTTTTGTATTTCAAATGCAAAAAATGTCGATTTTTAAAAGTTTTTGCACTTGAGTGCAGAAACTTTCAGATTGTAGACAAATGACCTCCATAAAGCAATGCTTTATGGAGGTCATTTGTCTACAATCTTAACCACCGACTAAACCGATGGTTTGTTCTAAACCTATAAGGAATTATTGTCACTTCCTTATAACCTTAATTTCACGAGCTTTTCTTACTTCTCTCACACGTTTCTTTCCATCAAAATATGATATTACTATCTCTTTCCTTACCACGTTCTCACCTCCATATATCCCTATTTGTTAATTAAATGAAACTTCATACATATTCTTTTGCAAGTCAATCATAACAACAACTGATACAAGTACATCATCACACAACATCATACACCACATCACACACGCTCATCGTAGACGCCCTGTGGGATACAAGTATCACCGTTTTCTCTTCCGCCTCCTCAGAGAGCGATCTGAGTATGATTCCCTCGTTGAGAGAATCCAGATTGGAGGTTGGTTCATCCATGAGGATGATCGGTGAATCATGCAGGAATGCTCTGGCTATTCCTATCCTCTGCTTTTCGCCGCCCGAAAGTGTATCTCCAAGCTCTCCCACCTTAGTGTCATACCCCTGTGGAAGTGATGTTATAAATTCGTGGATCGAAGCCTTCTTTGCAGCCTCCACTATCTCATCCATGGATGCCCCCGGCTTACCTATGGCGATATTTGCAGCGATTGAATCATGGAACAAATGCGTCTCCTGGGTCACATAGCTCTCCATATCCCTGAGAGCTGTCGTAGGTATCTCATCGACATTTCTGCCAGCAACCATCACATCACCTTTATCCGTCTTCCAGAATCTCATGAGAAGCTTGAGTAACGTTGACTTGCCACAACCGCTCGGTCCGTGTATGCCAGTTATCTTTCCAGGGGCAAATTCCGCCGAGTAATCATCGAGGATATTCTGCTGCCCATCATATGAGAATGTCACATGTCTTGCCTCTGCGCTGTATTCCGTATTGCCGCTATCAGCCGCCACCGTTTTTCCCTCTGCATCTGTAATCTCTTCCACCACTGGCTCTTCCTCAAGAAGAGACAGAACTCGCTCTCCGCTTGCCAGCGTCTGATTCAGGTTATTTGACAGGCTTGCCAGAGCAACCACCGGACCAAATGATCCCATCATCGCCACCGTGCACACTATCACGCCCTCTATATCAAGCATTTCCCTCTGATAAAGTCCAAGGGTAAGTGCAAGCATGCCAAATGACGCAAGCAGTATCACCATATTTGTGATCGCCCTCTGGGTTCCCTCAGCATCATTCAGCCTGCGCTGTATACCGGCAAGCTTACCGGCTTTATCCGTCATCTGTCTCTTTCTGACATCGCCATATCCATACTGTATCGTCTCATCGAGACCATGCAGGCTGTCAAGAACATGGCTGTTCAGCTCTCCAAATTCACTTCTGAAACTCATTCCGTCATCTCCGCCCCTGCGTCCGTTGCACAGAGGTATGATGAGTCCCACCACAATATATGCGGCGCATGCCAAGATTCCGGCATACACATGATATCTTCCTATGAATACGACCATTATGAGAGATGTAAGTATCGCTATAGCGATAGGGGATATCGTGTGCGCATAGAACACTTCCAGTAGCTCGATGTCTGTCGTAATTATGGATATGAGATTTCCCTTGTCCCTGCCCTCAAGTTTTGCCGGACACAGTCTCCTCAGCGCTGCAAATACCTTGTGCCTGATGATCGCAAGCAGCTTAAATGCTATGAAATGATTACAGTACTGTTCAACATAGTGAAGTATTCCGCGGCTCACGGCGATCACCACCATGATCGTCATGATCCTTTTTACGCTGTGCCCCTGCATGATAGTAAACACTGCCTTTCCGGCAAATATGGTAAGGAAGATTGCACACAGATAACCCACTGTTCCGAGTATTATCGCTGCAAGCATGATGTGAATGAGAGGCTTAACCAGTCCGATCAGCTTTCCCATGACCTGAACTGCACTTCTCCTCTTTGGTTGTTTATTTTCCGGTATTGATGTCATCGCTGCACCCCCTTATCCAAAGAGTTATAATTTTCAAGTGCCATCTGGCTTTCATACAAATGTCTGTAGCTGCCATCAAGCTTCATAAGCTCTTCATGTGTACCGCTCTCCGCTATAGCACCATCTTTAAGCATATATATCTTATCGGAGTCGGTCACATTTGCCAGACGGTGCGATATGAGAAGGATAGTCCTCGTCTGCGCCATCTCATGTATAACATTCATGATTATCTCTTCGCTGTCGGCATCTATATTGCTTGTCGCCTCATCAAATATATACACAGGAGCGTCTGCCAGGAGTGACCTGGCAATTCCAAGCCTCTGGCTCTGTCCGCCTGACAGATTGCCTGCTTTCTCCTGGATCACAGTGTCAAGTCCATCCTCAGATTCAATAAAATCTTTCAGATTGACCTTTTCAAGCACATTCCACATTTCCTCATCCGTGGCATCCCTCTTTGCCATCCGCAGATTATCCGCCACGGTTCCGGCAAACAGATAGCTGTTATGACGGACGAGGACGACGTGCTTCATGAGGTCTGTCTCGTTGATATCCGACAGCTCCATGCCACCTATGGTCACACTTCCTGTATATCCTTTATTTCTTCCCGACAATATTCCAGCTATGGTACTCTTGCCACAGCCCGACTCGCCGACCAGCGATATAAAGTGTCCTGCGGGAAGAGAGAGATTTATGCCTTTCAGGATTTCTCTATTCGAATCCGTATCTCCGCAAGTAACACCCGTAGTCTTTATGTCTCCAGTGTTTCTGTCACCGCTTCCATATGAGAAATGCACATCTGCAAACTCTATATCAAGCGCACCATCAGCAAGCACACTTCCCCCATCCTCAGGCTCCTCCATATCCAGTATCCTGAATATCTTGTCACTTGCCGCCATACCGTTCATGGCGATGTGGAAGAACGAGCCGAGAAGTCTCAGTGGAAGGAAGAACTCACTTGCAAGCAGAATGATCGAGATCGTGCCCGATACAGACAGCGCTCCATTTGCGAATTCTGAAAGTGCAACCACCATACCTACAGCCGCACCGCCATACGCCACGATATCCATGACGCTTGTGGAATTGAGCTGCATAGTGAGCACCTTCATGGTGATCTTCCTGAACCTCTGTGACTCAGCATCCATCTCATCGGCCTTCTGCCCATCAGCCTGATATATCTTGAGAGTCGTGAGTCCCATGAGATTTTCAAGGAACGAATCGCCAAGGCCTGTATATACGCTCCAATATTTGTTCAGGAGCTTTTTTGCTATCTTCTGAACCACCACTATGGATACAGGTATGAGCGGAACGCATATCAGCAGAACAACGCTCGCCTTAAGACTCACCCTGCACAGCACGATAAACAACGTGACCGGAGCAAGTAAACTGTAGAATAGCTGAGGGAGGTATTTGCCGAAATATGTCTCAAGCTGCTCCACGCCCTCCGTGGACACCTGTACTATCTCCGCTGTGGACACGTGATCCCTGTAGGATGCGCCGAGCCTTAACAGCTTATCATATATCTTTTCCCTGAGCACTCTCTTGACATCCACACATGCCATGTACGATGACTTTGCCCCCATCTTCTCACACAGAAGTCTTACAAGGACAACCGCCACAAGAATCAAAGCCGCCCTCTGCACGCGCGAAGCGTCTATGCTGTGGTTCACAGCCGCCTCTATAAGTCCCGCTATGGTAAATACCGCCGTGATCTGTGAGAACAGCGCAAGCCACTGCCATAGTATCGTATACACTATATATTTCTTTGCATGGGACAGCAGCCCCACAAGTCTTGTCTTAATCATTCTCTTTTACCCTTTATCTTCTCTCTGAAACTGCAGATAAGATGCCATATCGCCAATATCGGGTGATACAGCAGCATCCTCGGCCCCGAAAACCGCATGACCTGCCTTATCTTCTCCCGCATCTCCGGCTTATAACAATGTACCCTGCAGTTTGAGCAGAAGGTCTTCTCCTCCATAAACGGACAGTTCTGACTTCTGAGCTTTGCATACTCAGAAAGTAACCGGCAATCCGGACACATACGCTCCCCCTGCCTATCTGACTCCGCGTGATTTTTCCGGCAATACAGCCGGATCATCTCATCCACAACATACTGCTCTTTCTGTCGTTTCTTTTCTATTTTATTTGTTTTGTCATTCATATCGCTGCAAATCCCCCAGAATTTCGTTCTCATCTTATCTAATTACTCCGGGGACTTCGTAACTCCTGATCATCACATTTCCTGAAGTTCTTCCCCCGGCTTCACTGTTCCCACTCTAAGGAAAAAGTACAGTATGTGGCACACCCACACAACCGCTATACATATTCTTCCCACAGGAACATTTTTCATGCAAATGAAGCCTACCGCCATAACGACAGTTACCATCCCTATTATCTTACATTTTGTCGCAAATGTCATGGCTCTTTTCTGCACAAAGCTGTCAAGATGCTTCTTATACAGGTTTGTCCCAATAAACCAGTCGTGCAGCTTCTTCGAACTCTTGGCAAAACAGAACAGTGTTGCCATATAAAACGGAACTGTTGGCAGGATAGGCAGGACTATTCCCACTGTGCCAAGCCCCAGGCACAGAAATCCTATCACCAACCATATTATCTTTATCGGATTCTTCATAACATCTCCTTTTCTAAACCGCCAGTACGAACTTTCTGCCATCCACCATGGTGACTGTCAGGTCTATTCCGTACAGCTCATGTATGATCTTCTCATCTATGACCTCCTCAGGGTCGCCGCACACAGCCACCTGACCGTCCTTCAGCCCTATGATACAGTCCGAATACGTGATGGCCTGATTGATATCGTGAAGCACCATGATTATTGTCATTCCATATTCCCTGTTGAGCCGCCGTACAAGCTGAAGTATCTCTATCTGATACCTTATATCAAGATAAGTCGTGGGCTCATCCAGGAACAACGTCTTTGTTCCCTGCGCCAAAGCCATGGCTATCCACACCCTCTGCCGCTGTCCGCCTGAGAGTCTTGCCACCTCACGGTCACTGTATTCTGTAAGGCCCGTGACCTCAAGCGCCCATCTGATTTTCTCCTCATCCTCCTGGCTGCTGCCCTGCATCATCTTTCTGTGCGGGGTTCTGCCATAAGATACCAGTTTTTCCACTGTTATATCATCCGATGCGGAATTGTACTGCTGAACTATCGCAACCTTCCTCGCAAATTCCTTCAAAGTCAGATTATGTATGTTCTTACCTTTCAGGAATATCCTGCCCTTCTTAGGATAAAGTTCATTTGTCATGAGGGCAAACAGAGTTGACTTGCCGCAGCCATTTGCACCCATGATGGTCGTGATCTTTCCCTCCTCAATACGTAGGGACACGCCCTTTAACACCTTGTTCTTTCCATATGCAAAATGCACATCCCGGACCTCCATGGCCGGCTTTGTATTACTTTCCATATTTCTTTGACCTCCTGAGCAAGACTATGAAGAACGGTCCGCCAACCACGCTCATGATAATAGATGCAGACACTTCATACGGCGATGCTATGGTTCTTCCGATGGTATCCGCCAACAGGAAAATAAATGCGCCGAATATCGCCGAAAATGGTATGAGTGCCTTGTGGTCACTTCCCACGAGTATTCTTCCTATATGGGGAACTATGAGTCCGAGGAAGCTGACAACACCGGCAACCGCCGTTGATATACTTGCTAGCAACACGGCTATAAGTGAGATAACTATACGCATCACATTTACATTCACACCAAGACTTCTTGCGGTCTTGTCCTCAAGCGCCAACAGATTACACATCCTTGAAACTCCGACGGCAAGAACCAGTCCGATCAGTACATACGGGACAAGAGTTCTCACATCATCCCATGTCTTCATAGTTATGTTGCCGTTGACTATAGCTGCGACACCCGACATATTTCCACCGTTCATGGAATTGAGGGCACTGGAAAATCCTGTAAACATCGCATCCACAGCCACGCCCACCAGTATGATCCGGAGCGGACTGAGACCGCCCTTCCACGAAAGGCTGTACACCAGCACAAATGCCAGCACACCGCCCAGAAATGCAAACAGCGGAGTAAAGAAGAACAGTGTCGGTGCAAATGCCGTTATGAGTACCGCCGCAAAGCTTGCACCGCTCGATATTCCTATGATCCCAGGATCTGCAAGCGGATTCTTGAGCACTGCCTGAAACAGGACTCCCGACACTGCCACCGCAGCCCCCGCCAGCATGGATATGATGATCCTCGGAAATCTGAGATCGTATATTGTAGCCACATTGTCATTGTACTCCACAAATAATCCTCTTATCAGCTCTGTGAAGCTCACCTTGAGGCTTCCTATATTTACCGCGGCGAAGAACAGCGCCACAAGCAATATCGTCATCACCACAAACGATACTGCCGCTCTGGCTGTCTTTCCCCTCCTGCGTGCTTTATCATGAATATTCATGTCATCCATGTGTTTTCTCCTTTTTATTCTTCCGGGTACAACAGAGGCTGAAGCTCCTCAAGGGCCTGTGGGTATTTGAAGTTGGCGCTCATGCCAAAATACTCATAGGACAGATCATACACCCTGCCATTTTTCACCGCATCGAAATGCTGCCATATATCATTTGTCTCAAAATCCTCCTTGAACATCTTCACGACCTGATCTGGAAGCGCATGTGCCGCCCTTAATATGACGTCCGGCTCCTTCGTCTTCATGTCCTCAGTGTTCACAGTCAGAAATTCCTCATCCGTATCCGAATACACATTCTCTCCACCAGCCAGCTCCACCAGACTTCCAACATACGAATTCGGTGTGGCTATGATATACGAACCCGGAAGTCCCATCAGAATGAGAACCTTCGGATGCTCCTTACCTTCATTTTTCTTCTTGTAATCATCGTAGAATGTAGTAAATTCATCCACCAGCGCATCCGCCTGTTCCTGCCTGTCAAATATCTCGCCAAGCTCCTGTATGGACTTGTACATCCCCTGCACACTGCGCAGATTCAGAAATGCCCAGTCTGTGTCTATCGCCTCATATTTTGGCTGAAGATCCGCCTGCAGGGATATCGGGCTGAGTATCCAGTCCGGCTTCAACGATGACACGATCTCCATATCCGGGCTCATGGCTGTGCCAACGGTAGTTACGTCCTTGTATCTTTCCGGTATTGTGGATATGCTGCTTGAGCAAACGCCCACAAGGTCAAGCTCCAGTCTGTCACAAATGTCCGCCGTAGCAGGAGATGTTGCAACGATACGCGGATCACCGCCGAGCTCCTCAACCTTCTTCTTTGCCGCCTGAACCGCAGCTTTTTCATCCGGATCACTTATCTCAAGAAGAGAATCAGAATCCGCATCGCTGTCAGTTCTGCTCACATCGTTATCACTGCCCGTTCCGCTTACTTCACTGCTCCTGCCGCCCTGGGACTGATCCACACATCCAACAAGGAAGATTCCCATAGAAAATACCAAGAACAGTACGAGGCACAGCGTGACAAACGTTCTCACATGTCTATTCATCATCGTCTTCCTCGCCTCCCCAGCGTCTCCAGTTTCTTCTGAAGAAATATACGACCGCCGCTGTAACTCCGATCAATATCAGTCCATCAACAGCCACCGCAAGGGCTATCTGAAACACTCTGCTGCCCGATTCTGAATCTGCGCTTTCACCGTCCGTCGAACCACTTGATTTGTTTATTGATTTTGCAGAGGAATTCTGTGCTGTGGAAAGGCTCAGCCCCTCCGCTTTGCTCACCTCTGCTGTCTCGGAAGTCGAAGCAGCCGTGGCCGCCTGCTGTGACACCGTACTCTGAAGATTCTTTGCAGACGAAGTGCTGCCACTTCCTGAAGATGCACTGGCTGTCACCGGCTTACTGCCCTGTCCTTTAGAAGACGAGTCATCTGTTCCGCTGCTTTTACTCTGTCCATCGGTACCGGCTACATCACCAGCCTGACTCTGATCGGTCTGTGCATCCGCTCCGCCATCCTGGCTCTGTGAGGTCTGCGCATCTCCGCCTCCTGACGCCGAAGTCACCATGGTCGGTGTCATATCTGTGGTATTTCCTTCGGTAAAATCACTTGGGTATACATAGAATATTACGTCTCTTCCCATCGGCTCCACATACATCGAGCCTCTCACAACACAGTTCTCGGACGGAACCTGTATCGTTATATCTGCCGTTGCGCCATTGTTGTCTGTACCTGAACCTGTCTGTCCGAGAGCCGGTGATGTCCAGTCTGAATCACCCGCATTCTGTACCCAGAAGCTGTGACCGCTGGTGTAATCCATGAGGCTCATTCTGATGGTGAGGTAATACTCACCGCTGTCTGTCACCTCCAGCATTCCGGTTGGGTATACACACCCCTCCACCATGCCCTGTCCTGTGGCATATGAGGCCTCACCACCGGCATCCTCTATAACTCCCGTCACTGGATGCTTATAGCATCTGTTGATCGTGCATGTATACACAGTGCCGCCCGCCGCCTTTGCAGTCATCGCCGGATACACACACACCATGACAAATATGGCGGCACACGCAGCGACCACTGCCACCATCTTCCTGTATATTTTGTTACAAGTCATCTTTTCATCTCCCTGTACAATACTTATTCTTTAATCCTTCTGCCCCTTCTCTTCTGGGCAACGATATATATAAACATGATCGCTTCCCCAACAAATATAAGAAGTAAAAGAAGTGTGTTCATCTCAAATCCAGACTTTCGTGTGTTATCAACACTGTCAAGTTCTGCCGTCTCCACATCATCCGGAGCCCCGGCCGCGACTGCTTCATTTACACCGTCCGATCCGGCTCCAAGTGTTCCTATATCTCCAAGTACGCCTGTGCTTCCTGTATTCTGTGTACTTCCGAGTTTGCCGTTTCCTCCTAGAGCAGAACTTCCAAGCTTACTACTTCCTCCAAGACTTGATGTACCGAGTTTGCTGCTTCCTCCAAGACTTGAGCTGCCAAGCCCCGAACCACCACCCAGGGTGGAGCCACCGCCAAGACTTGAACCGCCTCCCAGACTCGAACCACCGCCAAGGCTTGAATTGCCGCCCGTGCCTGAACCATTATTGGTCCCTGAATTGCCGCTTGAACCTGAACCACTCTTGTTGAAATCTGGATCATCGCTGGTAGTTGCCTTCAGGGAACTCCAGTCAAGCTTAAGAAATACCGGCTGTGTTCCTGTCCCCGCTGATATTGACTCCATGATAGGCACAAATACCTGAAGCGGAACATAGCCATCCTTGAATGCCTCTGGAATAAGTACAAATGTCACTTCATACGGATAGTCCGTCCCCAGAGAATCCGAAAGTCTCTTACCACTGCTGTCTGTCTGATAGCTGTCCACAGTTACAGCCGCGAGACTCCCCTGCGGACTTCCAAATTTATCCAGTGTGTATCCTGTCCTAAAATACCTGAGTTTGCTGAGATATCCCTGCTTACCACTCACAGTAAGTCCATTGAACTTCAGTGTCACATAATATTTTCCCTTGCTGACTGAGAGTTTTATCGTATGATTTATAGCCGCATCGGACATGGATGCTGTCTTTTTATCGATCTTTACCATGTTGCCAGCAAGAGCATATACGCCATCCGACAGCTTTGTTACATCCTTTATATTGTCACCCTTCTTCGCCAGTCCGGCTATGGCATTGCTCAGTGCTGTCACCTGGGCATCCACCGACGACTGGGTTGCTGTGCTATCGTTATATACAGCCTTCGCAGCCTTGATCACCGCCTTGAGACTGGTGATCGTTGAAGCCGTATAGGTCGACGTCTTCTTTGCATACTTCTGGGCTGTATCAATTTTCTTCTTGAGAACTGATCTGTCTACGACCGCCTTTTTGATGAGTCCTTTCTGTGCATTCTTTAAAGATGTGACCTGCTTATCCACGGCATCCTGTGTCTTATCATCTGATGCCAGCACACGCTTGGCATTATTGATGGCGATCTGAAGTGTGCTTAAACTGTCAGCAGTATACACACCTGTCTTCTTCACCAGTGTCTCAGCCTTATTAAGTTCCGACTCAAGTGTCGATGTCTTGATGCTTCCCTTTTCCACAAGACCATTTATCGCCTTTGTCAGCGCTTTCGCAGCAGCATCAACCGCCGTCTGATCAGATGCACTGTTGTCATTTACGCCATCTGCATATGAAAGCACTGTATTCAGAGTGTCCAGACTGCCGCTTGTATACTTATCCTTCATTGACGAAAGCTTTTTCGCCCTTTCTATGAGGGCCGCCAGCTCAGACTTATCCGCCGTACCATTCTCAGCCTGAACTGCCGCCATGGCCTTCTGAACCAGAGATAACTGTGCATCTATCTGCGCCTGACTGCTGGACAGATCATCATATATCTTATCTGCTGTCTGTATAACAGTCTGAAGAGCCTGCCACGTCTCAGCGGATGCCTCCCCCTGCTTCAATGCCTTTGCACGTTTTATCTGTGCCGAAAGTCCTGATATATCAACACTGTCATCCCTTATCTGCTTAAGGCTTCCATCAGACCAGTCCAGATGAAGTCTTGCCTGCTGGGTTCCGCATCCCACCGCAATACTCTCCATCACCGGCACATAGACCTTGAGCCAGATCTCAGTGTCTCCGAGCTCCACAGGCATTGAGACCTGTTGAGGATAATATTTTCCCCTCATGACGCTGTCCGTTCCAAAGTCCGGATCATTGAATTCATCATACTGAGAATATGTAGACTCTACATCCACATCTGCTATCTTCTCAGATGCCCCCGGCAGCCTGTTTGTATCTGTATAGTCTGGGTAATACTGCAGCTTTCCCAGATATCCGGTAAAGGAAGTTCCATTCAGATCACTTGTAAGCGATACAAATCTCATGCGCAATGTCGCCTGACCATCCCTGACCGTCAGACTGAGGGGCTTCTTCACATTTCCCGATGAGCATTCAAGAGCGCCGTCCGCCATGGACAATCTGCCGGGATCTGCCGCATTCACGATCTCCGCATTTATTTCGTACAAACCATCCGGAAGCGCCGCCGTATTGACATTCACCAGCGCCGCCATAGCCGCCTGAAGGCTCGCCGTATGCGCATCGACCTCAGCCTGGGATGCACTGTCATATCCATTTACCCTGGCCGCCGCCGTATATACTGCCGAGAGAGCATCCCACGTATCTGCTGTGTATGTCCCCGCCTTATCATTTAATGCCTCCGCTGCCTGAAGCTGTTCCTGCAGCTTTGATTTATCTGCCATCGCCTCTGCAAGTATGGAAACCGCAGTCTGTTCATCCCCTGTCTGGGATATGTCCGCCGCCCTTACATTCATTATTCCAGGCATAGCTGCAAGTCCAAATGCACATGCCATCGTTCCAGCCGCCAGGCGGATCTTTATATTCCTGTATTTATAATTCATAGCCATATCAGCATCCTTTCTCTCATGGGTCTGCTTAATTTTAAAGTTAGTTCTACCTAACCATGTGCTAATATAGACTACCCAATATACCATGTCAATTTGTTTTTTCGTTTTCGTCAAACGCGTGCGCAGATTGCAAGTTTCGAAATTTGTTGTAAATATGCGGTTTGTGCGTGCATGCGCATTATGTGATTCGCATTTCACACGTTATTTTCTTTTCCAAGAAAAAAAGACGCAAGCCACATTTCTATGACTCACGCCTCTTGTGATGTTTCCTGTTTTATCACTATACTTTTTATTCTTTATTCTTCTTGTTACCCTCATCAGATGAAGCTGTCTTCGGTGATGCGTTGTACCCACTCTCCGATTCCCTGACCATATTGTAGATGGGCTCCAATTCTTTTATCGGATATTCAAGTGCCTCCGCGGTCTGTTCAAGGGTGTAGCCTTTCTTCAC
>CAVCCL010000024.1:0-3296 GCA_963600665.1 Bifidobacterium catenulatum
TCTCTGTCCATAGTCAAATGATACTGCGTACACCTTCTTATACTTCTTAAGTGCCCACAGCAGACACGTTGTGCTGTCCTGTCCACCGCTGAATACTACAACTGCCTCATCCTTATTCTTCAAGTTCTGCATGATCTCATCCTCCATCTATAATCACGTATGATGTTCCGGGCCACATTGTAACGATCCCGGATCACAATTAACTGTTATCAATTCCGTATACCGGCAATTACCTGCCCGCATTGTACATCATAAGCATCTTGTTCTGCAGTGCCGTATCGCTCTCGAATCTTCCCCTGAGAGTAGTCGTCATGGTCTTGCTTCCCGGCTTCTTGATGCCCCTTGCCGTCATACAACTGTGATGCGCCTCTATCATGACCGCCACATCATCGGTGCCCGCAGCCTTGGATATGACGTATGCTATATCCGAGCCTATCCTCTCCTGGAGCTGCAGTCTCTTTGCAACCATATCAGCTATCCTTGCTATCTTGGACAGTCCCAGCACTCTTCCATTTGGAATGTATGCGACTGAGACCTTCATGTCATACATGAGAGCCATGTGATGCTCACAATAGCTGAACACCTCTATATCCTTGACAAACACCATGTCGCCTGCCTGCCTTGCCACTCCATCCTCGGCAAATGTCTTGCCGAACATCTCAGCCAGCTCGTCGTTGGTGTAGTTCATTCCCTCAAATACTTCCTCATACATGCGCGCAACCCTGTCAGGAGTCTCTACAAGCCCCTCTCTGTCCGGGTCATCCCCAAGTGCAATCAGTATCCCTCTTACGTGCTCCTTTATAGCCTCTTTATCTATCGCCATCTTATACACCTCTTTCTTCCGGATCCCAAATGAACTTGTGAAGCTGTAACTGAAGCTTTACATCGTTCATATCATTCTCGATCATAAAATCCACTATATCCGCAGGATCTATGCTGCCATACACAGGACTGATGAATACTCTCGTCTTCTCATCCAGCGCATACTCCT
This sequence comes from Bifidobacterium catenulatum, assembly GCA_963600665.1. Taxonomy (GTDB): domain Bacteria; phylum Bacillota; class Clostridia; order Lachnospirales; family Lachnospiraceae; genus Coprococcus. The sequence continues at coordinate 992 of CAVCCL010000024.1, forward strand.
GAACTATCTCAAGACACTTCTCCAGATCCTCCTGTGAACCGACCACAAATTTCACCGAATCATTCTTGTCTATATAGTTATAATTTGCAAGGCACATGTCACTTTCCATGCCGCTGGACGGACATTTGTAATCCAGCGTGTATGACACATTTCCTCCAAGAGCCTTGAACTCTGCTATATCCACACTTCCGTTCGTCTCGATCTCAACCCTTATATCGTCCTCCAGCTCAAATGCAAGGAGGAGCTTATCTATATCCTTCTGTATCAGCGGCTCCCCACCTGTCAGGGTGACGTTCTTCACCTCTGTCCTTCTGACATAATCGATGATCTCATCCTCGGTCAGCTCCTCATACTGAACGCCTGCCTCATTTGCCCACTTGGTATCGCAGTAACCGCAGTCAAGATTACAGCCCGCAAATCTTATGAACACGGCAAGCTCTCCGGCTCTCGCGGCCTCCCCGTTGATACTTATAAATCTCTCTACAACTCTGTACGTACTCACGGCTGTATTTCCTTTCTCCCGGTATATAGTGCTCATTCTCTCATATCTGCCAGATCCTTAAGATCAGCCATCTTCTCACCGGGATCTTATCATATATGTTTACTCGCAATAAGATGCCACATTGTTCGGGGTCTCATACACACTTGCCTCTACGACCTTGTAGCCTCTGCCTGTCATCTCATCATATATGTACTTTGCAAAGTTCTCAGCAGTAGGTCTGAAATCCACCTTAACGATCCTCAGATTCTCCGCCAGAAGAGCATCCTCTGTCGCCTGCTTCAGGCTTCCCGTCTCCATGATGAGACTGTGGTCAAAGTAATCCGCGATCTCTTTCAGATCTTTCTTAAGATTGGAGAAATCAACCACCATTCCTCTGTTCTGTGTATCGCTCTCAAGTGTCTCCGCACCAACCTCGATCTCCACCGTCCATCTGTGTCCGTGGATGTTGCTGCATTTGCCGTCATAATCTTTCAAAAAGTGGGCACTGTCGAAACTTGCCTTTGTCTTTAACTTATACATAACTCCTCCTAATTATATTTACACAAAAAAAGACCAGAATAGGACATTCTGATCTTCTTTTGTCCTAGTTTTGTTTAGTGACAGGATGGTACTAATGAACTGTCAATCTATTTTATTTTGTTCTGATCTCTTTGTCAGCTTCCCTCATATCTTAGATATTAAGGAATCCCTTAACCTCTGCCAGCATATCCTCCTTGTCACATACTGTGTCATGGAGAACCTTTGCTGATCTGATATCCTCTATAGCCTGAGGTACCTTTACGCCTGAGAGCTTCTCAAGCTCGTCGACAAGCTCAAAGTCTGTCTTGGAATCGTATGCAGGGTCTATAGCGTTCATAACGCTTCTTGTGAACTTGTATGGGCTTGCTGTTGAAGCGATGACTGTAGGTGTCTTATCGCCAGTCTCTGCCACATACTTGTCATATACTGTAGCTGCAACTGCTGTATGTGTATCAATGATATAATCATCTGACTCATATACCTTCTTGATAGTTGCTGCTGTCTCTGCCTCTGTTGCATATCCGCCGTAGAACTCAGCAAGCTTTGCCTTCATATCATCTGTGATGGTGTATACGCCATCTGTTGTGAGCTCCTTCATGAGCTCTGAGTTCTTCTCTGCATCATTTCCGGCGATCTTGTATATCAGTCTCTCAAGGTTGCTTGAGATAAGGATATCCATTGATGGTGATGTTGTGAGTATGAACTCTCTGTTTCTATCGTATGTTCCTGTCTGGAAGAAATCAAACAGAACCTTGTTATCATTTGATGCACAGATGAACTTTGCGATCGGAAGTCCCATCTCCTTTGCATAGTATGCTGCAAGGATATTACCAAAGTTACCTGTTGGAACGTCTACATTGATCTTGTCTCCGGCCTTGATGGTTCCGTCTGCAACAAGTCTTGTATAAGCGTATACATAGTATACCATCTGAGGAACAAGACGTCCGATGTTGATCGAGTTTGCTGATGAGAACTGATATCCCTTCTCATCCATGTACTTTGCAAGCTCAGCATCTGAGAACATCTTCTTGACACCTGTCTGGGCATCATCGAAATTGCCTGTGATACCAACAACAAATGTATTGTCACCCTTCTGTGTAACCATCTGCTTCTCCTGGATTGGGCTTACACCGTGCTTTGGATAGAACACGATGATCTTTGTTCCAGGAACATCTGCAAATCCTGCAAGGGCAGCCTTACCTGTATCACCTGATGTTGCTGTGAGGATGACGATCTCATTCTTTACGCCATTCTTCTTTGCTGATGTTGTGAGAAGGTATGGAA
>CAVCCL010000025.1:0-14865 GCA_963600665.1 Bifidobacterium catenulatum
CAACATTTCTGAGTAGCTTAAGTCTGCTGAAAAACGCCATGACTATCAGCGCAAATATACCACAGTACACCAGCGGCAAAACCGGAAGTAAAAATACGCCAAGTAATGAGGTTATCACGGATACTGGCTTTATCTCTGCGGCTACAAAGTAACCGATAAATCCGCAGAAGAGAACCATAAACTCCATGACGCTCTCGGCAAAATATGCGTGTGTAAACTTGGCAGCCACAAGCTCGGCCGGTTTCACTGGCAGCGGCAGTAAATGATCAAGATCAGATGAAAAATAAAGCAGATTGAATATGACCATTATACTAAATATAACACCGAACACCGACATGAGCTGGATAACGAGGTTGAGTCCCTCTGTACAGCCTCCCGCCTCCATGAGCGCGGCAGTCATTATGTAAACTATAAATCCCACAACGATACAGCACGGGATCATGATACAGCACATGGCGATGATTCCCATGACCTTATATGCCTTTGCCTTCTCTCCGTGCTCCGGCATCTCCATATCATTATTCCTGCTTATCATACTGAGCAATATCCTAAAATTCTTCATGCGTCATCTCCACGAAAATCTCCTCAAGAGATTTGTTCCTGTGCTGTGCCTCAAGCTCCTCCAGAGTTCCCTGGTATATATCCTTTCCCTTTCTTATCATGATTATCTTGTCGCAGAGCTTCTCTGCAACCTCAAGAACATGTGTTGAAAAGAATACACAGTTTCCTGCGTCGGCATGTTCGCGCATCATCTTCTTGAGCTCATATGCCGCATTCGGATCAAGTCCCGTCATAGGCTCGTCGAGTATCCATACAGGTGGATTGTGCACAAGCGCAGCTATGACCATCATCTTCTGGCGCATACCGTGGGAATAGCTGACCATCTGTCTGTTCAGGCTGTCCTCCATACCAAAACGCTCAGCCATCTGCTCTATCCTCTGCTTTCTCTCGGTGGTCGATACTCCATATATATCAGCGATGAAATTAACATACTCAAGTCCCGTAAGTCTGAGAAATATATCAGGATTGTCGGCTATATAACCCATGGACTGCTTGGCCTCCATCGGCTTTTCTCTCATATCGAAACCATTTATCTTTACTCTGCCCTCCGTCGGCATAAGTATACCTGTCAGCATCTTGATGGTTGTTGTCTTACCCGCACCATTCTGTCCGACAAATCCAACTATCTCCCCCTTGTGTATATGGAAACTGAGATCATCAACGGATACAAAGTCTCCGCCATACACCTTCTTAAGATTCTCCGCTATTATCATGTGCATATCCTTTCATCACTATATCGTTTTTGCATACCCGGTCTTATTATATCAATTCAGCGTATGGTTTACAAGTTTACCGTTGTATCAAGACAGAATGAATATATGACCTTCTCCTTAACCTTCATGCCGGTGAGCTGTTCGAGCACATCGGCGTATTTGTCAAGCTGGACATGGTATCTCTTAACCAGCTCCGATGCATCCTTCACGCTGTCTGTCTTGTAATCCAGAAGAACTATGCCGCCATCCTCCTCGAAGTAGGCATCTATGATCCCCTGTACAACTATCGTCTCGTCTCCGCAGTCCTTAAGTGAGCTCATTATATCTCCAGGCTCCATCATCATGTAGAACTGTCTCTCCCGGTACAGTCTGCCCGCCTTACCGGCAGCCGCCATCCGCTGTCCTATCTCACTGTGTATCATCTTATATATCTTCTTTGGTCTTATCCGCTCTCTGTACAGCTCGTCAAATAACCCGAGCTCAAACACCCTGTCGACATCCTTCTCCGCATCCGCAACAGTTTCCCCTGAGAAGTCTGCAAGCTCCATGATCTTGTGATAAATGTTTCCTATCTCATTTCCATGGACTATCCTCTCCTCACTCATGAAGGCTGGGATAGGGACCTCATTTCTGGCACTGTACTCCCTGCTGGTCAGGATATCCGGTGTCATAGCATCCTCGCCGTGCGCCTGAAGTCTTTTTATCTCGGTTATGGACATCTTGCTCTTAAGCCCCGAATGTCTGTAGCCATACCTGAATTCCAGGCCGTTCTTCACATAGTCATACAATTCTTTATCGAGCTTCGCTCCAGAGGCTTCCGCTGTCATATTTTCTGCTTCATCCTGATCAGTCTCAGGAGACATAAAGCTATCGGCATCCACCTCGATGCTCTTCACATGACCGCACTCTCCCACATACCTGAGTGCGGTATATATCCAGGCGGCATAGCCATTTGCTTTCATTATAGATGCATAATTCATCCTGTCTCCGATTATATACATATCACAGGCTGCCTTGAATTTATCTGCATCCTTCACGCACCCGGTCATGTACAGCTTCTCCTTTGCCCTGGTTAATGCCACATACAGGACTCTCATCTCCTCGGCATAGGTCTCCGCAACGATATTCTTACTCATTATCCGCTTGAAAAATGTCATTCTTCTGGCTCTCGTTCTGAGGTCGACCTGGTCGCACGCCAGATAATGATCCTGGTGGACAAGCACATTTGATCTGGTGTCCATCAGATTAAACTCCTTGCCGAGCCCAGACACAAATACAACAGGGAACTCCAGTCCCTTGCTCTTGTGCATGGTCATGACCCGGACAACATCCTCATTCTCACTGACCACATCAGCCTCTGCAAAATCCAGATCATTTGTCTTGAGCTCATCAACATATCGGATGAAGTTGAACACACCTTTGCTGTTCTCCTCGAAATCATCCGCCTTCTTGATGAGCATGTCGATATTTGCCTGGCGTCTTCTTCCCATCGGTCTGGCACCGACAAACCAGTAAAATCCGGTGGTATCCAGCACGTATCTTATTATGTCGCTTATGGACATATAATTTTTATTCTTCTTGAGATAGTCAAGCATGCGGAGGAATTCCCACAGCCTGTCCACCGCATGTAGCTTCTCGCCCACATGGGTATCCATATAATCTATGACCTTGTCGTACAGTCTGGCGTTCCAGTCCGTGCCGTTCTTCTCGTATCTGCTGCGGTATTCACCCACTATAACCGCAAGCTCCTCCTCGTCAAGGCCCACCAGTGGAGACCTTAAGACAGCAGCCAGGTCGTAATCCACGTAGCTGTTATCAACTATGGAGAGCATGCTGACCAGTGTCCGTATCTCAGCAGCATCAAAGTAGCCGCTCTCACTCTCAATGTACAGAGGTATTCCATTCTCCTGAAATACCCTGTCAAATATGGTGGATGCTGTGGACACACTTCTAAGCAGTATGACGATATCCTTATATCTGACAGGTCTCCTGTCAGCACCGCTTCCAACATACAGAGGTTCACTTCCGTCCACAATATCACGTATCTTACCGGCGATATAATTCGCCTCAACTTCAGGATTGCCATACTCCTCGGATACATCCGCTTCTCTCATATTGTTGTCTATGAGTATAAACTCTGATACCGGGCCATGATCCACGTCATCCGGCTCCGTCATCCCTGCTCCGTCACTTATGGCAAATCTGGAATTGAGCTTTGCGCCCTCATCGTACTCTATGTCTCCTATCTCTCGTCTCATGAGCTGGGCAAATATTGAGTTCACCGTCTTTAGCACATTTATCTCACTTCGGAAGTTTCTGGTCAGCAGTATGCTGTTGCCATCTATATCCGGGTCTGCTATGTCAGCATCACCCAGTCTGCGGTAGCTGTCATACTTCTCTATGAACAGATCCGGTCTCGCCATTCTGAATCTGTATATGCTCTGCTTAACATCGCCGACCATGAATGTATTGTGGATACCCTCACCGTGCCCCGACACACTTGCCAGAATATATTCCTGCAGGAAGTTACTGTCCTGATACTCGTCTATAAGTATCTCCCTGTACCGCCTTGAGACTTCCTTTCCAACCTCTGAAGGGACAGCCCTGCCATCCTCTATTCCATCGCACAGTATCCTGAACGCAAACTCCTCTATGTCGTGGAACTCGAACATATTCTTGTCCATCTTGACCTTCATCAGTTCATCCATATAAAGCTCCGTGAGCTTCAAAAGTGATGATATCACCGGCTCGGTCATGGCTGCCTGCCTCAGGATATCATCCACATCCAGAACGACCGAGACTATGTCGTCTATGATTGACTTATACACATCCCGCCTTGATTTGACAAATTCCTTCTTCTCTGGGTCAGCTCCGCCTCCCGGGTTCACAAGTCTGTCAAATGCATAGCATATGCTCCGGCCCTGATCGTCCTTCTCCATCTTCAGCCCCTCCGGCCTCAATGACGATCTATATATATCCCTGAGTTCAAACAGGTCAACATGTAGGTTGTCCTCCACACCGCAGCTTCTGAGCATGTGTGTTATCAGCTCCGCATCCTTGTCCACACGGAGTCCATATGCCTCAAGGCCATACGCCTCCGTGGCATATTTCTGGCACTCCCTGACCATATCATCCGCAGTTCTGAGCATCATGTACACCCTGTCCGCAAATGTTCTGACCATCGGAAGCCCCATGACGGCACTTCTCTTCTCCGCCTCATTCGATGATGTATCCACCGCAAATCTCATGGCATCCGCCGCCTGCGCAAGCCATTTCTTCGGCTCCGGATAGCTGGATATAACCTTTATTATCCTCTCAACGATATCCGGCACGGCACTGTCACTCTCATTTCTCGCAAACGTCCTTATCAGCCTGTCGAAACCGGGCACGACCGATTCATCCTCATAGCACATCTCCATGACCTGATCCATCACGTCATGCTTTATGATCTTCATCTCCGTATCATCCGCTATGCCAAATGCACAGTCGAGCTCCACCTTCGCAAAATATTCCTTCACTATCCTGAGGCAGAAGCTGTCTATGGTACATATATCAGCGTGGTTGATCAATGTCATCTGCTTTATAAGATGCTCGTCATATTCGCCCTTCGCCATCATCTCATCTATCTTTTTCTGCAGTGCCTGCCCTATCTTCTCCTTCATCTGGGCTGCTGCCGCATTTGTAAATGTAACGACAAGAAGCTCATCCACAGATACCGGCTCGCTTCCCTCTATTCTGTCACCATGCGAATTTCTTCCGGCCACCATCTCTATGATACGCTCCACGAGCACCGCCGTCTTACCTGAACCCGCCGCTGCAGATACAAGAAGATTGCCCTGCCTTGTGTCGATGACATGTGCCTGCTGGTCTGTCCACTTTATTCCATTGTCAGTCTTCATATCTTTTCCCATGTCATCATTCCTCACTTATCTCTATATCGAACTCTGCAGCTCTCTTCACTATCTGTTCAGACAGTTCCCTAAGCTCCTCAAGATGCGCCCTCTCCTCCGCCAGCTTCGTACCGGTGCTCTCGAGGGTATCCCTCATCTTCTGTGTTGCCTTATCGCCGCGGTCATCTACCTTCTTCTTTGCATCCTCATACTTTTTCTGGGCGCTGTCACATGACTTAACAGCCTTCTCCATATCGCCCTTTACCTTCTTGTATTCAGTCTTGATATTCTTTATATCCTCAGCTTTGCGGTTGTAATCTTCAGCCTCACCCCTATAGATCCTGGAATATGAATTGCCTGAATACTTGCTGTCAAATGCGCATATGCCCTTGAAATCACAGTATTTGCACGCATTTACCTTGCCCTCATTGACCGGATTTATCTCTATGCTTCCCTCGGCTATACTGCCGGCAAGCCTCTCTATATTCCTGCGGTTTGCCTCCATGAGATCTGTTATAAGAGTCTCCTCAAGACTCTGTCCGTTCTTGAGTGTTGCGGAGCTGTTGTCCATGATCTTAAGTGCCCTGTTATCTCCATTGTACAGGCCCGAATATCTGGACTCCTCAAGTATCTTCTTCTCGAAGGTATCCACAAGCACGCCTCCGAACACCTCGTCATCGGCTGCAAATCCCATACCGTCATCGGTGTATCTGATCTTATCTCCCATAGCCGTCACGTCACATGCCGGATTGTCAAAGGTATAATACAGGAGGCCTCCAACATGTATATCACCCGGTCTTCCAAGCTGTGCCATCCTGCGCTTTTCAAGCTCGCAGGCTATGGCGCCGTATGTCACAAGCTGCATCTGGAGTCCTCCGAGCACCTTGTCTATATCCAGCTTCTTATCAGATGACTTGTAATCTATGATCTTGAAATAAGCATCCCTGTCATCCGTAAATTCATCTATTCTGTCTATAACTCCCTTGAGACTCATCGTGAGTCCATTTGGAAGATTGAATATATATCTGTCTATGTTGTCTGCATTTTCCGATGTGTTGAACCGCCGCTCAAAATTCTCCGGGTCCATCTCCCCACATCTGATAAATGTGCGGAGCGTCCTGGCTGTCCTCGACGCCACATCCGCCAGAAGCTTTTTCATGTATGCCGCTCTTGAAGAATCCTCAAAGTACGGCCCGGCTTCATCCTCCGCGGATTCATTTGCAAATTCCACCGCCTTCTGTTCCAGCTCCGCCTCGTCCAGATGTACCCAGTCGTTGTCCCTGAACATCCTCACAAACGAGAAAACCTTCTCCATGGTACTGTGGAGTATATTTCCGACATTTGCAGCGCCGATCCTGTAGGTCTCCCTCTCCCTGAGAGAAAGTCCATATGTCAGGAAATACTTAAACTGACACTCCGCATATTTCTCAAGCTTGGACACGCTCTCCACCAGATTCTCTCCATATATAAGGCGCACAGTCTCAGGAGACAGTTTTCTGGACGAGTTTACATAACTCTGGCCAGCATTTATAGAACGGAGCTGACTGCCGTATCCCATCTCTGAAAGCAGATTCCTGACAGCGGTCAACGTCTCCCTGGCATCGTCGTTATCGGCATGTCTGATGATGTATCTGAGTGCCCCTGCGGCGGTCTCCGGCATCTGACTGTCCTCGTCATACTCCTCTGTCTGTATATCAGGGAAGATATTCTTTATCCTGTCTATCAGATATGATGGCTTCATGGACTTGAGATCCTCACCGATCTTCCTGTAGAGTACATAGATCATATCTGACGCCTTGGTGAGCGTGGTGTATATATAGAACTGCTCTATATATGCATTTGTCTTGTCGGATGGGGCAAGCTCTATACCGCAATCCTCAAGGCTCTGGCGGTCTGCACCTGAGAGTATCCTGCCCTTCTTGGCAGGTCTTGGGATTATACCTTCATTTACCCCGGCCAGGAACAGCACCTTTATGTGGTTGAGTCTCGATCTCGTCATATCTCCGACCACCACACGGTCTATGGTCGGAGGAACTATACCGATCTCCATATCCGCTATTCCTGCATCCAATATGCCAGCGTATTCTTTTACGGTGAGCTTCTCATCGCCAAGTATGGCCTCCATCTTCTCAAACAGGGCTACCACCTTGTCAAATATCCTTCCGTAGGCGTCTCCCTCGTCCCATCTCTTCTGCTCATACAACACTTTCTTGTGTTTCTCAAGCTTACCGCACACGTCGAGCTGCGCAAGGAAGCTGTACAGCGACTCTGTGTATGTTCTCACTGTGTTCTTGGAGCCAGGGCTTGCCGGCTTCCACACATCGATACATTTGTCCGGGAAAAGCTCCATGATCTGGGCTCTTATGGACTCCATGTCGGCCGCATAGTCAGGATTCCTGTCATCGGTTATCTCCTTCGTCCAGCTCCTGTAACCCCTGAGATTCCTGAGAAGCACATAGTTCTCCATCCTCTCAATGTCATCCTGATCCACACCGGTCATTCCTGACTTTAACAGTCTGAACACGCTGTCAAATGAAAAGTTGTCCGTCATCACACCGAGAAAAGCCCTTATGGTGTCTGAGCACGGATCTCCCTTAAGCGAAACATTTGCATCTATGAACACAGGAATATCGTATTCCTCCATCGCCTGACGGTAATACCTTGCCACATCCTGCAGATCCCCCGCAACCACAGCTATATCCTTATAACGGTATCCCTTGTCCCTGACAAGCTCTCGTATTCTTCCCGCTATATACTCAGCCTCGTCTGCCGCCCTGTCCACAGCGACCACATGTATGCCTCCGTCATCGCCTGTGACTCTGCCATGGGGGTATCTGAACAGATTTGCCTCAAGTCCGGCAAGCTCCCCGCTCTTCTCGAACCTGTACGGTCTGCGGTCCTGACACATAACGACATTATCCAGTATGTCCACATGCTCATCACCCGCCATCCTTACAAGCGCCTGCATGGTCTCCTTGGTGAGTCTGAACAGCTCGTACTCCTTCGGCTTTGTAAATCCTATCTGCGACGCATCTATCGTAAATACAAATGTCATACTCTCAACGCGGGTCATCAGCTTCCTGATAAGATCCATCTGTACCGGTGTAAATCCTGTGAATCCGTCAAGATACAGATGGCTGTGTGCCAGCATATCCGACCTGTCCACACACTCAGCCAGCAGCTCTATGAGCTGCTCCGCAACTATATAGCTGCCATCCCTGTTGTACTCCTCAAATCTCTCGTATATAAGCCTGATGTCATGCATTTTTCTGTATACCAGACTGTCCTTATCCAGCTTGTCCATGACTGCATCGATCGAATCTCTGTCAACCGCATACTGGAACAGCTCAGACATCATGGATTTCATCTCATCTATAAAGCCCATCTTGTTTATATAGCTTCCATACACAAGAAGTTCGTCCTGCGACTCCATAAGGATCTTCTTGATGAGCATGCTCTTGCCAAAGTCCTCCAGAACCCTTCCCGGATTAACCGACAGCTCATCAAATACCCGGTACGCAAGTCTGTTGAAGCCTATGGCATCTATGTTCATGGTTCCATGCCTCGGATGCATGGTCACTATATCTCTCTGCGCCTCCATGGAGAACTGCTCCGGGACCACATACAGATAATTCAGGTCTCCGTGAGCCATCGACTCCTCTATCAGCTTCTTTATCACATATTCTGTTTTTCCTGAACCGGCGGGGCCCAGTACAAACTGTATTGCCATCTGTATTCTCCTTACACCTCAATATACTGTTATCTATGCTGTTTTTTCATCTGCTAATAATTTTCTCATAAAATCGCTCTCTTGTGAATAAAATATATAAAAAACAGGGAGAGCAAATAATGTCATCAACTAAACTTATCGTATTAAAATCAAAAGAACTCATATACACCGCCATACTGCTGGCACTTGTGATCGTATTTGTCATTATACTTATCACCATGTTCCGCGGCAAAGATTCGGATGACACCAGTGGTTCAGCCAGGAGCGTCGCAACCTCAGCCCAGACTGATCCGTCTCCTAAGCTCGACGAGATACATTACACACCGGGTACATACTCATCTTCCCTTGTTCTGGGAGAAAACACTCTGTCCGTCATGGTCACTGTGGATGAGGACTACATCACAGATGTGTCATTCAAACAGGTGGATGAGACTGTGACCACCATGTACCCACTTCTTGAAACGGCACTCGAGGATATCAATACTCAGCTTCACTACATATCTTCCGTGGACGATATAACACCTTCCGGAGACAGCACATACACTACCAGACTTATCATAGATTCCATACGAAACGCCCTGAAGGATGCCGTGATCAACTAGCTGTCATGGTGCTTGCTGCCAAAACAAAAGGACATATGACCGTATATATCTTGTATTATATACGGTCATATGTCCTTTATTTATCCCACCGTTTATATGGTCATTACTGCTTTGCAACTATGTTGTCCTTATCCTTGAAAATGCTGCCACCCGGCACATATCCCCTTACTCTTGATACAGGATAGATGTTGCTGAATCTTCCTATTACGGTTCCTGGATTGAGGACGCTGTTGCAGCCAACCTCAACATTGTCTCCGAGCATTGCGCCAAACTTTTTAAGTCCTGTTGCTATGTCGAAGCTCTGTCCGTCCGCAGTTCCCTTAACGTGAACCAGAGTCTTGTCCGACTTCACATTGGATGTGATACTTCCTGCTCCCATATGCGACTTGAAGCCGAGAACTGAATCTCCAACATAGTTGTAATGAGGGACCTGAACGTTGTTGAATATGATGACATTCTTGAGCTCTGTTGAATTACCTATCACACAGTTCTCTCCGACCAGCACGCTTCCTCTGATAAATGCACCCGGGCGAACCTCTGTACCGGCACCTATAATGGTCGGTCCAAGAATGGTTGCTGTTCCATACACCTTACAGCTCTTGTGTATCCACACATTCTCATCCACCTCATTGTACTCATCCTTATCCAGACTCTTTCCAAGCTCAAGCACGAAATCCTTGATAAGTGGAAGCGCCTCCCATGGATAGGTAAGCTTCTCAAGAAGAGGCTTTGCCATGGTCTGATCCAGACTGTAGAGCTCCTTTATTGTTACAACTGACTGTATATCTTCCATAATAATAGTCTCCTTTTCTATCACATATAACTGATACATACTATGTTATACACCTTTGGATCAGTATGTGCAATCACTGTGTATCCGCATTCTTCTCCGCCTTTGCGCCTGTTCTGGCCGCGGCTCTTGTCTCCTTCTTCTGGGCACCTCCGCCCTTGGCGTAGAACACCTTCGTTTTGTCGAATACCCCTGTTATTCCATTCTGGTTCTGTATCTGCTTCACAAGATTTGTGTATTTGGTGACAAATGTAGTCATCTTGTCCGTATATTCCTGCTTGGATATCTGACCTTCAGCGACACCCTCAAGCCCCTTTTCCCAGCTCGCCGTCAGGTCCGCTCTCAGCAGACCGTTGATGGAATAATACACTATGTCGTATATTATCTCCCCAAGAAATGTCGGGGTCACTATCTGTGTCTTCTTGTTCAGCGATATATATTTGTTCTTCTCCAGCTTGGTGATGATCCCGTCTCTTGTGGCACTGGTTCCGATTCCGGCACCCTTGATCTGCTCTCTGAGCGCCTCATCCTCTATGAACTGTCCTGCATTCTCCATGGTCAGGATCAATGATCCGGAATTATATCTCTTAGGTGGGGATGTCTCGCCCTCCTTTATGTCGATTCCCTGGACGCTCAGCTTGTCACCCTTCTTTATCTTCGCAAGCCTTGCTATGAATTCAGGGCTGTACTTCACATCGTCCTTCTTCTTGGAAAAGCTGTTGGCCGCCACCCTCAGGTAACCATCGTTTATCAGATACTTAAAGTTGGCAAACAGCTTCTCTCCGTTCTTGGAGAGTGTCATTGCAACCTTCTGGTATTCCGCAGCGGGGTAAAATATGCTGAGGAATCTCCTGCATATGATCTCATATACCTTGAGAGCTGTAGGTGCCAGACTTCTAAGTGCTCCAAAACCCTGTCCGGTAGGTATGATGGCGTAGTGGTCGGTGATCTGCTTATCGTTCACATATTTCGTCTTTGCGATTCCCTTATATGTGCCACTATCCATGGCCCCCTGTGCAAATTCTGCCACAGGCTGGAAATTCTTGAGTCCCGATATGTTCCGTCCTATCTCCTTTGCCACGGCCGTTGACAGCACTCTGGCATCTGTTCTCGGATAGGTTACCAGCTTCTTCTCATAGAGCTCCTGAACTATCTTGAGAGTATCAGACGGACTGATCTTGAAAAGTGATGAACAGTCATTCTGAAGCTCCGCCAGATTGTACAGCATCGGAGGCTGTTTCTTCTCTTTCTTGCGCTCCACTGCCTCAACCACAGCCTCGGGCTCCCCTGTCTTCAGCTCCGCCAGAAGCTGCTCCGCTGCAGGTCTCTCTTTAAATCCATTCTCCTTATACAGAAGAGGCGACTCGAAATACTTTGTGCCCTTCACCGCCTTCCATTCTGCGTCAAATGTCTGTCCCTCCTCGCCCACATTTGCAACGAGTCTGTAGAATGGAGTCTTGACGAACTCTCTTATCTCACGCTCTCGCTTCACTATGATCCCGAGGACACAGGTCATGACACGACCTACGGCTATGACACATCTGTCCATGCCGAGATACCTCTGGACTACATTCGAAAACTTCAGCGACAGCGCCCTTGAAAAGTTGATACCCATAAGGTAGTCCTCCTGGGCCCTAAGGTACGCTGCGTCGCTGAGGCTGTCGTACTCTGAGAGCGGCTTCGCCTCACGGATTCCTCTGAGGATCTCCTCCTCTGTCTGTGAATCGATCCACACACGACGCTTCTCCTTGCCTGTTACGTGTGCCATGGAATCCACAAGTCTGTATATGTATTCTCCCTCTCGTCCTGAATCCGTCGCCACATAGATACAGCCTATGTCATCGCGGGTAAGCAATCCCGCAACGATGTTGAACTGTTTCTTTGTGTCAGGAAGAACTTCATATTTGTATTCAGTTGGAATAAATGGAATAGTTGAAAGGCTCCACTTCTTAAGACTCGGATCGTAGACCTCCGGGTAGCTCATGGTGACCAGATGTCCGACACACCATGTGACAACCGCTGTATCTGACTCCAGATAACCATTTCCCGCATTGCCCTTCACCCCCAGCACGTCGGCAAACTGCCTCGCCACGCTGGGCTTCTCTGCTATATATAAATTCTTCAAATTATGCTCCTATTCTTTCAGCATCCGCCACACACATGCTCCTGTTTATGCCGTGGCCGGCGCAAAAATACATCACAACACATCTGTATATAATAGCAGAATTTGTGGAGGGGGGCAAGAAAAAAGCACCCCGCCTGCGATACCGCAGACAGGATGCCTCTAAGCTATTTTATATAGAATTTAGTAGGATTAGCAAACTCAATCTATGTCTTACTGCTCGAATAAGAGCTGCTCGTATGTAGGGAATGGCCAAGCTGTCTTTGGAAGCTCCTTCTCAAGCTCATCAGCAGGCTTTCTCACTGAGTCAAATGCTGCAAATACTGTGTTGTGGAAGTACTTAGCCCAAGCCTCTGTATCTCCCTCGTAATCTGCTGCCTTTGCAACAAGCGCCTCAAGGGCTACTGTAGCGCTCTTGAGCTCTGTGAGCTTCTCTGAGATGGTGTTCAGAAGTGATACCTGAACTGTAGGATCAATTCCGAGAGCCTTAATCTCAGCAGCACCCTTTGCAAGCTCTGCCTGATATTCCATAACTGCAGGGATAATCTCCTCATTTGACATCTCGATCATGGTGAGTGCCTCGATGTTGATCTTCTTTGCATAGTTCTCAAGCATTACATCAGCTCTCGCCTCAAGCTCTGCCTTGTTCATGACACCAAGTCCCTCGAAGATCTTGACGCTCTTGTCTGCTGCAAGATATGGAACAGCGTCAACCATGCACTTGATATTTGGAAGACCACGCTTTGCAGCCTCCTCAACCCACTCATCTGAGTAACCGTTGCCGTTGAAGATGATTCTCTGATGTGCTGTGAGCTCTCTTCTGATGAGTGCCTTGCAGGCTGTCTCGAAGTCGTCTACGCCCTCAAGTTCATCTGTCATCTTCTTGATCTGATCTGCAACTATTGTATTTAATACCATCATAGGGAATGCTATGGACTGTGTTGAACCAACCATTCTGAACTCGAACTTGTTACCTGTGAATGCAAATGGTGATGTTCTGTTTCTATCTGTGGCATCCATTGTAAATGTAGGAAGTGTTGATGCACCTGATACATATGTCTTGCCCTTTGGTGACTCTGTAGCCTCGCCCTTCTCGATGATCTGCTCAACGATCGACTGAAGCTGCTCTCCAAGGAATGCTGAGATGATTGCTGGAGGTGCCTCATTAGCTCCAAGTCTGTGATCATTTCCTGCCGATGAAGCGGAAAGTCTCAGGAGCTCAGCGTTGTTATCTACTGCTGCCAGAACTGCTGCCAGGAAGAACTGGAACTGAAGATTTGTTTCAGGATGCTTTCCTGGATCGATAAGGTTCTCGCCCTCGTCTGTTGAAATCGACCAGTTGTTGTGCTTACCTGAACCATTTACACCTGCAAACGGCTTCTCATGGAGTACACACTCAAGGTCATGCTTTGCAGCGATCTTCTTCATGGTTGCCATAACCAGATGGTTCTGATCTGTGGCGATGTTGGTTGTTGAGAAGATTGGAGCAAGCTCATGCTGTGCAGGAGCAACCTCGTTGTGCTGTGTCTTTGCAAGGATGCCGTACTTCCACAGCTCCTCATTCAGCTCTGTCATGTATGACGCGATCTTATCCTTGATCGCTGCAAAATACTGATCGTCAAGCTCCTGTCCCTTTGGAGGCATTGCTCCGAAAAGTGTACGTCCGCAGAGCTTAAGATCTGTTCTCTTTGCAAATTTCTTCTTGTCGATCAGGAAGTACTCCTGCTCAGGACCAACTGATGAAGTAACCTTCTTGGCTGTTGTATTGCCGAACATTGCAAGTGCCTTAAGAGCTTCCTTGCTGATGGCATCCATTGAACGGAGAAGAGGTGTCTTGTAATCAAGTGACTCTCCTGTATATGATGTGAATGCTGCAGGTATGCAGAGGATACATGTTCCCTCATCTGTTGTCTTTACAAATGCTGGTGATGTACAATCCCATGCTGTGTATCCTCTTGCTGCACATGTCTCACGGAGACCGCCTGAAGGGAATGATGAAGCATCCGGCTCTGACTTGATGAGCTCTTTGCCTGTGAACTGGAGGATAACGCCGCCGTCACCGACTGTGCTTACGAATGAGTCATGCTTCTCTGCTGTTGTCTCTGTAAGTGGCTGGAACCAATGTGTATAATGTGTTGCACCAAGCTCCATTGCCCATTCCTTCATGGCTGCTGCAACTGAATCTGCGATTGATGTATCGAGAGGCTCGCCCTTGTCAATAGTCGCCTTGAGTGACTTGTAAACTGCCTTTGGAAGTCTCTCTCTCATGACCTGATCTGAGAATACGTGTGAGCCAAATACGGCCGAAATTTTGTTCATCATAATTACTACTCCTTTTCCTGATTAAAAATGAATCCTTAACGTATCCTCAAAAAAAGAGAAAGGTGTCCTCCTTCTTGAGAACACCTTTGTCCATTTCGTATCATCTAATTGTTGAATATAAAATACTCCATATTC